>JAPUEC010000237.1 GCA_027492775.1 Rhodocyclaceae bacterium | reverse complement strand
CACCTTGGCAGCCTTGATCTTGATCGTGGCGCCAGTGCGCGGATTGCGACCGCTACGGGCGGCACGCTTGCCCACGTAGAAAGTACCGAAGCCGACCAACGTTACCAACCCCCCCTTTTTCAGCGTCGTCTTGACAGCGGCAACCGTGGCGTCCAGGGCACGACCAGCAGCGGCCTTGGAGATTTCTGCAGATTTTGCGATTTGATCAATCAATTCAGATTTATTCACGAAAGTCCCCTTGTTCAAATTCATGCAGGCGGAAAGGCCTGTGCTCGCCTTTATAGCGCCGCCAAAATCCTTGTGTCAAGGGGATTTTCGGGGTGTTTCGTGAATTGCCAACGGGGTTTTGCCATGCCGGAAATATCTTCCCGGCATGGCTGCTTTGGAAATCAATGAGTAAGCACGTTTTGTGAAGGTGTCTTCTCGCCACCGGACCCTACATCGGGCGGTGTTGCGTCCGCGTCGCTCAGGGCCTGCGGCTGGCGTTCCAATGCCCGCTCGAGCACCTGGTCGATCCACTTGACGGGAACGATCTCGATCCGGTTTTTGATGTTGTCGGGGATCTCGCTCAGATCCTTGACGTTCTCTTCCGGGATTAAGGCCGTCTTCAACCCGCCGCGCACGGCCGCAAGGAGTTTTTCCTTCAGGCCGCCGATTGGCAGGACCTCTCCGCGCAAGGTGATCTCACCCGTCATGGCGACGTCGCAGCGAACCGGAATCCCGGTAAAGCAGGAAACCAGCGCAGTCGTCATGGCGACGCCCGCGGAGGGGCCATCTTTGGGCGTGGCGCCTTCGGGAACGTGGACGTGGATGTCGCTTTTCTCGAAGATTTCTTCCTTGATCCCAAGCCGCTTGGCGCGGGCCCGGACCACGGAGCGGGCGGCTTCCACCGATTCCTTCATGACGTCGCCCAAGGAACCCGTGCGCAGGATGTTGCCCTTGCCGGGAATGGTGACGCACTCGATGGTTAGCAGCTCGCCGCCGACCTCGGTCCAGGCGAGACCGGTGACCTGGCCGACCTGGTTGTCCTTCTCCGCCATGCCGAAGTTGTAGCGGCGCACGCCAAGGAACTTGTCCAGATTGCGCGCATTGACGATCATCTTGCCGCTGCGCTTGCGCAACAGCAGGGTCTTGACCACCTTGCGGCAGATCTTGGAGATGTCGCGTTCCAAGGCTCGCACGCCGGCTTCGCGGGTGTAATAACGAACGATGTCGAGGATGGCGCTTTCGGTGATCGAAAGCTCGGTCTTCTTCACACCGTTGGTCTTCATCTGCTTGGGCAGCAGGTAGCGCATGGCGATATTGACCTTTTCGTCCTCGGTGTAACCCGACAGGCGGATCACTTCCATGCGGTCGAGCAGCGGCGCCGGAATGTTCAGTGTGTTAGCGGTAGCCACGAACATCACGTCCGACAAATCGAAGTCGACTTCGATGTAATGGTCTTGGAAGGTGTGGTTCTGTTCCGGGTCCAGCACCTCAAGCAGGGCGGACGACGGATCGCCGCGGAAATCCTGGCCTAGCTTGTCCACCTCGTCCAGCAGGAAGAGGGGATTGCGCACGCCGATCTTGGTCAGGCTCTGCAAAATCTTGCCGGGCATGGAGCCGATGTAGGTGCGGCGATGGCCACGTACTTCGGCTTCGTCACGCACACCGCCCAGGGCCATGCGGATGAATTTGCGGTTGGTGGCCTTGGCGATGGACTGGCCGAGCGAGGTCTTGCCAACGCCTGGGGGGCCGACCAGGCAAAGGATGGGAGCCTTGACCTTGTCCACGCGCTGCTGTACGGCGAGGTACTCGACGATGCGTTCCTTGACCTTGTCGAGGCCGTAATGGTCCTTGTCGAGGATGGTTTCCGCTTCCTTCAAATCCTTGCTGATGCGCGTCTTCTTGCGCCAGGGCAGGCCGACCAGGGTTTCGATGTAGTTGCGGACGACGGTGGCCTCGGCCGACATCGGCGACATCAACCGCAGCTTCTTGAGTTCGCTCTGCGCCTTGGCAAGACCTTCCTTGCTCATGCCGACCGACTTGATCTTCTTGTCCAGGTCTTCGAGGTCGGCGCCTTCCTCGCCCTCGCCGAGTTCCTTCTGGATGGCCTTGACCTGCTCGTTGAGGTAATACTCGCGCTGGCTCTTTTCCATCTGGCGCTTGACGCGGCCACGGATACGTTTTTCCACCTGGAGGATGTCGATTTCCGCTTCGAGCTGGCTGAGCAGGCGGTCGATTCGGTCGCGCGCGCTCTCCATTTCGAGGATTTCCTGCTTCTGCTCCAGCTTGAGCGGCAGGTGTGCGGCGATGGTGTCGGCTAGGCGACCGGCTTCCTCGATACCGGAGATGGAGGAGAGCACTTCGGGCGGGATCTTCTTGTTCAGTTTGACGAACTGGTCGAACTGCGTCACCACAGCGCGGCGCATGGCTTCGATTTCATGGTCGTCGGTCTGTGCTGGCGGCAAGGGCGTTGCCGTGGCAGTGAACAACGCTTCTTCATTGGTCACGGCTTCGAGGCGGGCGCGTTGCGTGCCTTCGACCAGCACCTTGACCGTACCGTCGGGCAATTTCAACATCTGGAGGATGTTCGCCATGCAACCGATCGCGTAAAGATCCTCGGGTTCCGGTTCATCCTTGGCGGCGGACTTTTGCGCGACCAGAAGAATGTTGCGGCTGCTTTGCATGGCGACTTCCAGCGCCTTGATCGATTTTGGCCGACCGACAAAAAGCGGAATGACCATATGCGGAAAGACGACGACATCCCGCAACGGCAGGAGCGGGATTTCGACGGTTTCCGGCAGGGAGACGGGAGTATTCGACATGGCGATGCCTTAAGTAATAGAGATGCCCCCCTAAGCTGGGGGCATCGCATCCGAATTCAAGGTTGCAAATTCAGAATCAGTTTGAACCGGCGACCTTCGGCTGATCCGCGTAAATGAGGAGAGGCTTGGCGTCGGCAACCACCATGTTCTCGTCGATCACTACTTTTGTGACATTCTCCATGCTGGGGAGTTCATACATGGTGTCGAGCAGGACCGATTCGAGGATGGAGCGCAGGCCGCGTGCGCCGGTCTTGCGCTCGAGCGCTTTCTTGGCGATGGCGGTGAGGGCGGAGGGGCGAATCTCCAACTCGACGTTTTCCATCGAGAAGAGCTTCTGGTATTGCTTGAGGAGGGCGTTTTTGGGTTCGATGAGGATTTTCATCAACGCCGCTTCGTCGAGTTCACGCAGCGTTGCAAGCACCGGCAGGCGGCCGATGAGTTCGGGAATCAAGCCGAACTTGATCAGGTCTTCCGGCTCGACCGAACTCAGAATCTCACCCACGGCGCGCTTGTCGTTCTTGCTCTTCACTTCGGCGCCGAAGCCGATACCGGACTTCTCGGAGCGGTTGCGAATGATCTTTTCCAGCCCGTCGAAGGCGCCACCGCAAATGAAAAGGATGTTGGTCGTGTCGACCTGGACGAAATCCTGGTTCGGATGCTTGCGTCCGCCCTGCGGCGGAATCGAGGCGACCGTGCCTTCGATCAGCTTGAGCAGGGCCTGCTGCACCCCTTCGCCCGAAACATCGCGGGTGATCGAGGGATTGTCCGACTTGCGGGAAATCTTGTCGATTTCGTCGATATAGACGATGCCCTGCTGCGCCTTCTCGATTTCGTAGTCGCACTTCTGCAGCAGCTTCTGGATGATGTTCTCGACGTCCTCGCCGACATAGCCGGCTTCGGTCAGCGTCGTCGCATCGGCCATGACGAAGGGCACGTTCAACAAGCGTGCCAGGGTCTGCGCCAGCAGCGTCTTGCCGGAGCCAGTCGGGCCGACAAGCAGGATGTTGCTCTTGGAGAGTTCGACGTCGTCCGCCGTCTTGGCGGAGTGCCGGAGACGCTTGTAGTGGTTGTATACCGCCACCGAAAGAATGCGCTTGGCGGTTTCCTGGCCGATGACGTACTGATCCAGGATGGAACAGATATCCCGGGGCGACGGCAGATCCGTCGTGCCCAGCTTGGAGTTCTCATCCGAAATCTCGTCGCGGATGATGTCGTTGCACAGCGCGATGCATTCATCGCAAATGAACACCGAAGGGCCGGCGATGAGTTTCTTGACCTCGTGCTGGCTCTTGCCGCAAAAGGAACAATAGAGGAGTTTTTCCTGTCCGCCTTTAGCCATCTAAACCTCGCTGTGCCGAATCGCTCACGCCGCGTCGCGGCGCGTCAGAACCTTGTCGATCAAACCGTATTCTGCCGCTTCTTCGGCGGAAAGGAAATTGTCGCGATCGGTATCTTTCTCGATCCGCTCGATCGGCTGCCCGGTATGCTCGGCCATGAGGCGGTTGAGACGGTCGCGGATCGCAAGAATTTCCTTGGCGTGGATGGCGATATCCGAGGCCTGACCCTGGAAGCCGCCCAGCGGCTGATGGATCATGACCCGCGAGTTCGGCAGGGCGAAACGCTTGCCCTTGGCGCCGGCGGTCAGCAGGAAGGCCCCCATGGACGCGGCCTGGCCGATGCACAGGGTGGAGATATCCGGCTTGATGAACTGCATCGTGTCGTAGATCGACATGCCCGAGGTGACGGCGCCACCCGGAGAATTGATATACAAGTAGATGTCCTTGTCGGGATTTTCCGCTTCAAGGAAAAGCAACTGCGCGACGATCAGGTTGGCGCTGGCGTCGTTCACCGGGCCGACCAGGAAAACTACCCGCTCCTTCAACAGGCGCGAGTAGATGTCGTAGGCGCGCTCGCCGCGCCCGCTTTGTTCCACCACCATCGGGACGAGGCCAAGGGCCTGTGGATCCCAGTTGCTTCCGTGTTCGATGTTCATCATTCCGCCTTTGTCGCTTAGTCCGTCTTGCGGCCCATCAGTTCGTCGAAATCGGCAGCCTTTTCCGTGACCTTGGTCTTGGAAAGCACCCACTCGACGACGTTGTTTTCAATCGCGACGCCTTCGACTTCCGAGAGGCGCTCAGGTTTGGCGTAATACCACTGAATTAGTTCTTTCGGCTGCTCGTAGCTTTGGGCGGCTTCCTCGACCAAGGCGCGAACCTGTTCGGGCTTCGCCTTCAGATTCTCGGCCTTGACCACTTCGGCGAGAATGAGACCCAGCGAAACGCGACGCTTGGCCTGATCGGTGAACCATTCGGGCTGCAGAGGCATGTCCTTCGGCTTCATGCCGCGCTGCTCCAGGTCCTTGGCCGCGTTTTGCATCAGGCGCTGGATTTCCATCTCAACCAGGGCGTTGGGAACCTCAATGGGGTTGGCCTTGAGCAGGGCTTCCATGAC
>JAPUEC010000236.1 GCA_027492775.1 Rhodocyclaceae bacterium | reverse complement strand
GCACAGGCGGCCGGTTTCGTCGGTCTTCTCGACGCCGCAGATGGCGAGTTCGGCGGCGGGGTTCTTCCGGTGTTCGGCGACGAAGCGCGCCGACTGCACGAACATGCCGCCGGAACCGCAGGCGGGGTCGAGGATGCGGCCGTGGAAGGGTTCAATGACTTCGGTGAGCAGGCGGACGATGCCGCTCGGCGTGTAGAACTCGCCGCCTTTCTGGCCCTCGGTGCGGGCGAACTCGCCGAGGAAGTATTCGTAGATGCGGCCGAAGGCGTCGTAGTCCGCGCTGGCGGGAATCTCGGACACCTTCTTGAACAACTCCTTGAGCAGGGTGCTGGTGAACAGGTTGTAGGTCTTGGGCAGCACGCCGGCGAGCTGCGGGTTGTGCTTCTCGATCTCGCGCATCGCCGCATTGACCTTGGCGCCGATGTCGGCCACCTCGGGCAGCGTCAGCAGATAGTCGAAGCGCGCTTCGGGGGCGAGGTAGAGGATGCCTTCGGCGTGGTAGGCGGCGGGTTCATCGACTCGGCTGCCGCGGCGGGATGACGTACCCGCCTTCTCCAGCTTGGCACGCTGGATGGCAAAACGAACCTCGGCAAAGCGCAGGAAGATCAGGCCGAGGATGGGGCTGGAGTATTCCTGCGCTTTCAGGCCGGAGTTGGCGCGGAACTGGTCGGCGGTGTTCCACAGCCGTTTTTCCAGGGTGGCGGAAGCGGAGTCTTTTTCGGGCGGTGCAATCCAGAGCATGAGCGGCTGATTCTTTCGTTTGCCCCGATGGCCTGTGCCGGTTCGGGTTGCTTGGGAAGACGACATTGTAGGGGGCTGCCTCGGGCAGTCAATTATTGCTAGGTCGGCATGCTGAGGGTGAGCGCTTCGCCCCGTGTTGTTGAAAACTGGCGGTTGCCGCCGGCATGGCGCCCAAGGGTAACACCGCCCAGTCTTTTCACTCGGAACGGGCTTCAGGGCTGCGGTTTCAGGTGCCGGGTATTGGCAAGCCCGGAACCAACAGTGGCGTGCTAAGTCACATTGGCCGATGGTCGGACAATCGGGCGGCTTCAATCTTGAGTGTCCCGGCGAATCCTCTTTCACATGGAGTCATCTCGCGGCTCGAATTTTTTGAGCCATTGCCTCCGGTGACGGGGGTAGCGGGATGCCGGCATCCGGCGGAAAGGAACGAATATGTTGGAAATGACCAACGGCACTTCGCGCTCGCTCTGGATGGAGGCGCCGTCCATTCCGGTTTTTCCGCCCTTGTCGGGCAATGTCGAAGCCGAGGTTTGCGTCATCGGCGCGGGCATTGCCGGGCTGACCACCGCTTATCTGCTGGCGCGCGAGGGGCGGGATGTGGTGGTGATCGACGCCATGGGCATTGGCGCCGGGGAGACGGGGCGCACGACGGCGCACTTCTTTCCGCCGGATGAGTGGTATTTCGAGATCGAGCATTCCTTCGGCGCCGAGAAGGCGCGGCTGGTGGCCGAGAGTTTCACCAAGGCGACCGCGCTGGTGGAATCGCTGGTGCGCTGGGAGCGCATCGATTGCGAGTTCGAGCGCCTGGATGGTTATCTCTACACGCTGCCGGGCAACGGCTTCAAGGATCTCGGCAAGGAGTACGAGGCGGCCACCCGCGCCGGCATCCAGGTAGAGCAGTTGCCGCGCGTGCCGGGCCTGAGCTTCGATACCGGCCCTTGCCTGCGTTACGCGAACCAGGCGCAGTTTCACCCCCTCAAGTATCTGAGCGGCTTGGCCCAGGCGCTGGCGCATCTGGGTGGCAGAATCCACGGCCAGACCCGCGCGCTGGATGTCAGCGGCGACGCCGATACCCAGATCATCAAGACGGATCGCGGCCGGATTCGCGCCAAGTCGGTGGTGGTGGCCACCAACACGCCTTTCAACGACCACGTGGTGATGCACACCAAGCAGGCCGGTTACCACACTTACGTGGTCGGCCTGCGCGTGCCCAAGGGCACGGTGCCGCGCATTCTGCTCTGGGATACGGGCGATCCCTATTACTACATCCGCTTGGCAAACCTCGATGGCGACCCGGAACACGAACTGTTGATCGTCGGCGGCGCCGACCATAAGGTGGGCCAGGATTCCCACCCCGAGCACCGTTACGAGGAGATCGAGCGCTGGGCGCGCGAGCGCTTTCCCATGGTGCAGTCGGTCGAATACCGCTGGTCGGGCGAGGTGATGGAGCCGGCCGACGGCGTGGCTTACCTTGGCCGCAACCCGGTGGATGACAAGAATGTGTACCTCATCACCGGCGATTCCGGCAACGGCATGACCCACTGCACCATCGGCGCCATGATCGTCGCCAACCTCATCGTCGGCCGCGCCGACCCCTGGGCTTCCTTTTACGACCCGGCGCGCAAGGCGGTGCATGGGCTGGCCGATATGCTCACCGAGCAGGCCAACACGCTTTCACAGTACAAGGATTGGGTGACCGGCGGCGAGGTGGATTCCACCCGCGAGATCGCCCGCGGGCAGGGCGCCATCCTCCGCGACGGCATGCGCAAGCTGGCCGCCTACCGCGATGAAAAGGGCGATCTGCATGTCCGCTCCGCCACCTGCACGCACCTGGGGTGCATCGTGCATTGGAATTCCGCCGAGCGCTCCTGGGATTGCCCGTGCCACTCCTCGCGCTTCAGCATCGATGGCGAGGTGCTGCACGGCCCGGCGCGCAAGCCCCTGGAATTGGTCAATCCGCCGGAAAAATCCTAGGGCGTGTTCAGATTCGGCGGGCTGCCGCGCAAGCGTCTGGCGCGGTGGAGCACGAGGCGCTGTAATCGCGGTGTGGGAGCAGCGTTTTCGGCGCTGCGATGCGGGCGCCGGTGCTTGCGCCGCCGCGCTGTCCGCCGGACCGCCGAGCGGGAATGCGGCGATCAGCGCCGTTCGAGCCGGTTGCCGCCGAGGCTGAGGCGAACCAGGTCTGGCACGTTGTCGACGTGCAGCTTGGCTTGGAGATTGGCTTTATGGACCTCGACTGTGCGCGGGCTGATGCCGAGCAGCACGGCGATTTCGCGGTTGTGGCGGCCGGCGACGACCAGATCCATCACCTCGCGCTCGCGCGGGGTCAGCGTCGGCAGCAGGTTTTCGAAGGTGAGCGAGCGCTGCTCGTCCTCCCATTCGCGTTCCTGGCCGGCGAACACTTCTTCCAGCGTTGATTTGAGGCGCGCCGGGTCGATGGGTTTTTCCAGGAAATCGACGGCGCGCGCCCGGAAGGCCTGCCGCGCCGCCTCGATGTCGCCATGCCCGGTCATGATGATCACCGGCATGCGGCAGCCCATCTCGAGCAAGCGCTGCTGCAAGCTCAGGCCATCCATGCCGGGCATGCGGATGTCGATCAGCAGGCAGCCGCGCCATTCCGGCCGATACGCCTGGAGCAGGCTTTCCGCATCGCCGAAGACCAGAACGGGGTAACCGTAGAGCCCGAGCGAGAGGGCGATGGCGTCGCGCACCGCGGTGTCGTCATCGACGATGAAAACCTGGCGTCCCTTACCGGTCATCGTCGATCCCTCCTTCCGTGGGCAGAACAATTTTGAATACGCAGCGATCCGACATTTCTATCCCCAGCGTTCCGCCGTGCACTTCGACGATCGCCCGGCTGATGGCGAGGCCGAGGCCAAGGCCGGTCGATTTGGTCGAGTGAAACGGCTCGAAAAAACTTGCCGCCGATTCGCGCGAGGGTCCCGGCCCGCCGTCCTCGATGAAAATATTGACCCGGCGCTGCCCGTCCGCTTCCGCCCAGAGCCGCACATAGCGCTTCTCCGGCGCCAGCGCCGCGATGGCCTCGAAGGCGTTGGCGACGATGTTGCGCAGCACGATCTGCAATTGCAGGCGGTCGGCGAGCAGGGTCTGGGCCGGCGGTCTTTCGATGAAGAGACGAATGTTTTGTTCCTGCGCCCGGCCGACGAACTGCTCGTTCACGCCGGCGAGCAATTCGTCGAGGCTCACCCGTTCGAGCCGCGTCGCGCCGGTGCGGAAGAAATCGCGCAGCCGCCGGACGACATCGCCCGCCCGCTGCGATTCCGCGACCACGCGGCCGATGGTGTCGCGCAGGCGCTCGCCGGTATCGCCGAGATCGAGCAACTGCTGGCAGGCGTTGCTATAGACCGATAAGGCGGTGAGCGGCTGGTTCAGCTCGTGGGCGAGCGCCCCGGCCATTTCGCCGGCGGCCGCGAGCCGCAGCGATTGGCGCAGGTCCTGCGTCATCCGCTGCTTTTCATCGACGACCACGCCGATGAAGAGCCCGACGAAGGCGAGCACGGCGCCGAGCAGTTGCAGCTCGAAGACGGTAACGGCGACCAGATTCTGCCACTGCACCGCGACGATGATGCCGGCCTGGAGCACGAAGGCGGCGATGGCGGCGCCGGCCATGCCCTGGCGGGCGGCGGCCCAGACCAGCGGCAGAAAGAGCAGGTAAAAATACTGGAATTCGCCAACGCCGCCGAGCCCGAACGACACTGACAGCGCCAGCCCGGCCAGCACCACGTAACCGGCGGTCTCCCAGCGCCGCAGCATGCGGTTGAGCCGCTTCTTGCCATCGAAGAGCAGCCAGAAGAAGGGCATGGTGACGACGATGCCGACGCAATCGCCGATCCAGAAGCGCGCCATCGCCACGCCCCACTCGCCGACCGGGATCATGCCGGAGGCCAGCAGAAGGGAAATGAAGGCGGCGCTGGTCACCAGGGTGCCGAGGAGGACGATGAGCAGCCAGGCGAGCAGCCGCCGGCGGTCTTCGAGCACGCCGCCCGAGGTGTGGCGGCGCAGGGTTTCGGCGATGGCGCCGTAGCCCATGGTCAATACGCCGCTCAGCGCCAGCGTCATCGGCAATGGCGAGGGGAGGTGGCGCACCAGAATCTCGCTGATGAGGATGGCGACAAACCAGGGAATGGCCGCCCGCCAGCCGAGGCGGAACCAATACACCAGCCCGAGGGCGAGGGAGGGGTTCCAGGGCGTGATGTTGAGGCCGTAAAGCGGGTGCAGATAACTCGCCCAGTCGAGCGCCACATAGGCGACGACGAAGAAAATTCCATGAACGAAGGGCTGCAGGCGAGGGGACATATCCGTCATGTTAGCGATAACGGCGCAATTTTCCGTCAGGGATCGATGTCTTGCATCCGGTGGTGCCGTAAGGGCAACCCGTAGGCGGTTTCATCGTTTTGCGCAAAGCCAATCAGGGCAAGGCTTTGCGGGCGTTCTGCGAGCGCTCGCGGGGGCGGGCTGCGCTACCGGGACCGTAAGGCCTTCCCGAATTTTCGACAGGGTCATTT
>JAPUEC010000235.1 GCA_027492775.1 Rhodocyclaceae bacterium | reverse complement strand
TGGACTGGATCGAGATCACCCTGATCGTGTTGCCCATCGTCGCGCCCGTGGTCGCCGGCATGACCGAGGTGGGCCCGGCGGACACCGGCGCGCGCATGATCTGGTTCGTGATCCTGGTGGCGGTATGCCTGCAGACTTCCTTTCTCACCCCGCCCGTGGGATTCGCGCTGTTCTACTTCAAGGGCGTGGCACCGCCGGGCATCAGCAACATGGATATCTACAAGGGCATCATCCCCTTCATCATGATCCAGATTACGTGCCTTGCGCTGGTCTACGTCTTCCCCGACCTCGCCACCTGGTTGCCGGACAAGGCGTACGGCGTGCCCAAGTAGGGAATGTTTAATGCCATTGCGGCGGGCGCCGGCATCGAACCGCGCCCGCCGTTTTTTATGTCGCCGCCCGCCTGGGACTTTGCCGCTCAGGCGCCCAACAGCGCGACGCCTTGGCGATAGCCCAATCCACCGTTGCCATGGACCAAGCCCAGCGCGCCGCGACCGCTCAACAAATCTTCGACCATCACGACCATGGCATTCAGCGCCGGGTTGTTCCAGGGCGCGCGGGCGAGATTCATGCCGCCGGTGACGGTGACCTCATGGCTTTTTAGTATCTCCGGCAGTTCCGCGGGCGAACGGGCGATCCCGCTGGTCAGCAAAAATGCCAGCGGCGCCGGGGGGAAGCAGGTATAGACCTCCAACAACGCCTCCCCGGCGCGGAAGCGGGCGGTGAAATCGATGTCGGCTTCCCGGCAGGCATGGTCATAGGCCCTCCGCAAGTGTTCATAAGTGGCGATCTCGGCGGCGGAGGCCGGGCCATCGCCGTTGATGCGCCCGGTTCCGGTCGCCAGCACCCGCACGCAATCTGCTGAAGCAAGGCCAAGTTCGGCCAGCGCCCGGCTTCCGCCGATTACCACACAGCCGCGAAAATCCACCGCCGGATTGGCGCAATCCCTTTTGCGGAACAGCGCGGTCAGTTTGTCGTCCTGCCCGGGAGAGGGCGGCCGCTGCTCGCCCCTGCGCAAGGCGGTGCGCGAGTAGTTTTCAAACAGCAGGTCGGAGAGCGAAACGAACGCCTCTTCCGACACGCCGTAGCGCGTCATCAACTTCCTCGCCAGATGCGTGTAGGCCTCCGGGAGCGGGCAGTCCTCGCCGTAGATGGCCATGCGACGTGCCCGCAGCGCCTTATTGGCCGCATATTCGCTGCGCAACAGGTCTTCGCCGCGAATCACCGCGACTGGCGCTTCGCCGCTCAGTACGGCAGCGCACGCCGCCGCCAGCGCTTCGATGGGTCCGCAGCCGCTGCGAAAATGGCCATGCGCCAAGGGCGTATTCCAGCCGGCGCTCAAGGGATCGACAACGAACTCCCGGATCGCCATTCCAGCCTCGTTCAGCCTCTGTAGGGCTTCCTCGGTCGCGCGGAGACTGCCTTTGCCCTCGACTTCCCGGGCCGCCGCCAATATGTAGATCGGATTTGCCATCGTTTCCAGTCCTTGCCCCAAGGCCTCAATGGTAGCGCGATCGATTTCCAAGCAGGCGCCGAATATCCTCTCGAACGAGCTCCGGAATCCGAGCAAATTTCTCCCTCAAGCTTTGGACAAGCGCGCCGTTATTGAATTTACTGGTTCATCAAATCGACGGAGGCACAGCCATGAAAACCGAAGACTTGTTGATGGAAACCTGGTGGCAATGGCAAATCGACAGTCTGTCATTGCTCTCATCGTGGATGAGGTTCGATACTGTATTCGAACAGGTTGCGGACCGCGAAGTTGCGGCGCTTTGCGCGCGGCTCAAGGCCCAGTAAGAATTTGGCAAAAAACCGGCCTCGTGCCGGAAGTGGGAGGGGTTGAGGGGGCGTCCGCAAGGGTGCCCCCTTTTTTTCGAGCCTGTTTTGACCGCCTGGGTTTGGGATCTAGGGCAGCGGATGGCCAGCGCAGAGTTCAACCACCTCCCGGCCGTGCGCTTGATCACCCCCTCATTCAGCCCCGAGGCGACAACCGCGTCGATCCACTTCGCCACCTGTCGGAACTCCGCTTCGCCGAAGCCGCGCGTGGTCATGGCCGGGGAGCCGAGACGCAGGCCAGACGGGTTTTGCGGCGGATGGTCGTCCCAGGGCACGGCGTTGTAGTTGCTCACCAGCCCGGCACGGTCGAGCGCTTCCGCGACCGGTTTGCCGCCCAAACCCTTGTTGCGCAAATCAACCAGCACGAGATGGTTGTCGGTGCCGCCAGTCACCAGCGTGAAGCCCTTTTCCAGCAAACTGGCCGCCAGCGCCTTGGCATTGGCGACGCACCGCTGTGCGTAGGCACTGAATTCGGGTTGCGCCGCTTCGCCCAGCGCCACGGCGATCGCGGCGGTGATGGCATTGTGCGGCCCGCCCTGGAGTCCGGGGAAAACCGCCTTGTCGATCTTGGCGGCATGTTCGGCACGGCAGAGGATCATGGCGCCGCGCGGGCCGCGCAGCGACTTGTGAGTGGTCGTGGTGACGGCGTCGGCATAGGGAATCGGAGACGGGTGGGCGCCGCCGGCGACCAATCCGGCGAAGTGCGCCATGTCCACCAGCAGGAAGGCGCCGACTTCATCGGCGACCCGGCGAAAGGCGGCGAAATCGATGTGGCGCGGATAGGCGGAGTGGCCGGCGATGATGAGCTTCGGCCGGTGCTGTAGCGCCTGGGCGCGAAGCTGCTCGTAGTCGAGCCGGCCGGTTTCGGCATTGAGGCCATAGGAGACGGCATTCCAATGCTTGCCGGTGATGGAAGCCTTGGAGCCGTGGGTCAAGTGGCCGCCGTGCGCCAGCTGCATGCCGAGTACCGTTTCGCCCGGCTTCAAAAAAGCGAGATAGATGGCGAGGTTGGCCGGCGAGCCGGAATAGGGCTGGACGTTGGCGTGCTCGGCGCCGAAAAGCGCCTTGGCGCGGTCGATGGCCAGGCGTTCGACTTGGTCGACCACCTGTTGGCCCTCGTAGTAGCGGGCGCCGGGATAGCCCTCGGAATACTTGTTGGTGAGCACCGAGCCGCAGGCTTCGCGCACCGCGGCCGAGGCGTGATTCTCCGAGGCGATGAGGCAAACGGTTTGGCGTTGCCGCGCTTCCTCGTCGGCCAGCAGGGCGGCGAGATGCGGATCGGTTTGGGCGAGCGTGGGGGAGTGGGATGGAACGGACATGGCGACCTCCAAAACTTGGCCGGCCGCAGGGCGCCGCTTCGGGCGTTCCTCCAGACCGGCAACGGTGTGGCAAGGAAAGCGCCCAGACGCGCGGCGAGGGTTCATGTCGATGCTCCGACGGAAATCCTCTTCTCGGATTTGGTCCGACTCCGCACTCCCTTGGGGTGTCGCTCCCCAACATCGCGTCAGTCATGCGGAGGCATCCAGTTTGCACGAGCCGGCGGTCAAATGGCAAGCGCCAGCGTTCGTCAATTCCGGCAAAGCTCAGTACCATAGGCACACTTGAAACCGATGGAATGGCATGTCCAATATACTTCTTGCCTTGATGCGCAGCGTGATGAGCCTCGCCCGGCCGCGCGTGTGGATCTACGTTCTGGCGCCGGCGGCGCTCTCCCTCGTGCTCTGGCTGGGGCTTGCCATTTGGGGAGTCGGTACGCTGGTCAACTGGCTGGAAATGCAGCCGCCCATGACCTGGCTGGCCGGCTGGGGCGCGGCTTGGCTCGCGCACGCGCTCGCCTGGGTGGGCGGCTGGATGGCCGTGTTCGCCGTTACCTACCTTACCGCCTCGCTGCTGGCGGCGACCCTGGTCATGCCCTGGCTGCTCGAACACATCGCCGCGCGCGATTACCCGGATGTGGCGCGCATGGGCGCCGACAGCTTTGTCGCCGCCGCTGGCAATAGTGTGGCTGCGACCATGCTCTTTATCGTCGGCTGGCTGGTGACACTGCCGCTATGGCTGATTCCCGGCGGCGCGCTGGTCGTGCCGCTGTTCCTCATGGCCTGGCTCAACCGCCGCACCTTCGCCTACGACGCCTTATCACTGCATGCCACACCCGAGGAATGGCGAATTTTGCGACGCGAACGGCACGGGGATCTCTTCATACTCGGTCTGATCATGGCGGTTCTGGCGCACGTGCCGCTGGTCGGTTTGCTGGTGCCGGCCTTCGCGGCGCTCGCTTATGTCCATTACTCGCTCGAAGCGTTAAGGCGGACCCGAGGCGACGGTGTCATCGTCGGCGAGGCGCGGCGGATTCAAAGCGAGGGGGAAGCGGCATGAAAACCTTTGGCGCGGTCATCATCGGCGACGAGATTCTTTCCGGAAAGCGCCAGGACAAGCACTTCGTCAAACTGGCTGAGTTGATGGCGGCGCGAGGATTGCGCCTTTCCTGGGTGCAGTACCTGGGTGACGACCGGGTGCGCCTAGCCGAAACCTTCAAGCGCAGCCTGGCGGCGGGCGAGGTGGTGTTTTCCTTCGGCGGCATCGGTAACACGCCGGACGATCACACCCGGCAGGCGATGGCGCTGGCGCTGGGTGTCGATTTGGTCTTGCATCCCGAGGCGGAAAAGGAAATGCGCGTCCGCTTCGGCGACGACATCACGCCACAGCGTCTGCTGTTGGCGACTTTCCCGGCGGGCTGCGACATCATTCCCAATCCCTTCAACCGCATCGCTGGCTTCCGGCTACGCGAGCACTACTTCGTGCCCGGTTTTCCGCAAATGGCGCATCCCATGATCGAATGGGCGCTCGATACCTTCTATGCCGACTTGTTCGCGCCGAACGCGGCGGTGGAAAAAGCTTTCTGGCTGACTGGCCCCACCGCTTACGAAAGCGCGCTGCTCGATTTGATGGAGCGCATCGTCGCCGAGTACCCGACTTTGCGGCTGTTTTCGCTGCCTTCCCTGGTCGGCAGCGAACGTCGGCATCTGGAATTGGGCGTCGAGGGCGCGCCGGCGCTGGTTGATGAGGCGATGGAAAAAATCCGCCTGGAAGTCGAAAAACGGGGCATCCACTGGCAGTGGCGCCCCGCGTTGGGAAAAGCCTGATCCGGCGCAAATGAACTACTTCCGGTTGGAAATGCCGGTCGGTTCGTAATGCTGCATTTCCTCCATGTGCTGGATGTAGGGACGGACCAGCGGCAGGAACTCGCGGAATTGCTCGCTTTGGCGGAATTCTTCGAGATGGGCTGCGGTGGATGGCCATTCGACGCGCAGAATGAAGCGGTCGGGTTCTTCCGGGCACCGGCTCAGCTCATACGCCCAGCAGACCGGGGATCGATCCAGCGCCTGTGATGTTTTGCGGTAGTCGGCGACGAAATCGTCTTGCAGCGCCGCGGGTATCCGGTACCGAATGTATTCGATAATCATGCTTTCTCCTTA
>JAPUEC010000234.1 GCA_027492775.1 Rhodocyclaceae bacterium | reverse complement strand
TTGCGGCCACACGCGAAGCGCTGCGCCACGCGGCGGGCGACAACGACTTGATCGTGACCAGCGGCGGCGTCTCGGTGGGCGAGGAAGACCACATCAAACCCGCGGTGGAAGCCGAAGGCCGGCTTTCGATGTGGAAAATCGCCATGAAGCCGGGCAAGCCGCTGGCGTTTGGCGAGGTCGACTCGACCGGCAAGCGCACTTGGTTCATCGGCTTGCCGGGAAACCCGGTTTCCAGTTTTCTGACCTTCCTGATGTTGGCGAGGCCGTTCATTCTCAAGCTGCAGGGCATGGCACGGGTGCTGCCGCAAGCCTATGTCGTTCCCGCCGATTTCGAGTGGACGCGGGCCGACGCCCGCACTGAGTTCCTGCGAGTTCGCATCAATGCGGCTGGCCGATTGGAAATCTACCCCAACCAAGGCTCTGCGGTGACGACCTCACTCGCCTGGAGCGACGGCCTGGTGTGCCTGCCGCCGGAAACCACGGTCAGGCGCGGCGACCTGCTTCACTTCATCCCGTTCAGCGAGGTGCTGTAATCTGCTGACTCAGTTATCGAGCAGTACCTTTGGATCAATATTGATCCGCATGCATCCCCAGTGGCGACCATTGATAAAGATGGGGCTAGAGATGTCGGTGAACACGGTTTTCGCGGCCGGGTGGAAGTAGGTTTGGGCGACGAAAGGCTCCGTGTTTCGGGCAGCGCGGATGCCTACAGGGTCATTGATGATGCGTTTGTGACGGCTGTTGACAAAATCTTTCTCCGGGTCGCCGGTATGGATCGAGTATTTGCGACAGTGTGTCGGCCCATAACCGTTCGTGTCTACGGCAAGGACGGAAAGGGCTCCGGGAATCTTCGATAGCATCTCCTCATACAAATCCTGCAATTCGCCTTCCACCTGCTTGTCGTAGGCGGTTTCGTATTTTTGCGGATTCGTATTGGGAATGGGGCGATAGTTTTGATCAAAGATATCCACTCCGCGGTCGGCATGGCGTTGCAGAAGCGCGCGGCAAGAATCGCGATATGACCAGCACATCCCCAATATCTTCTCGAAACTGCCACTCCCCAGCTTGAACTTGGCTCCAGAAGCGAGGATGTCTTCGGTCGAAACGGTCAAATTGCCTGCGGATTTCGATGATTCGCGCATGCGCTCGCCAAGACTTTGGCTGAGCGCATTGATTTCTTCCGAGCGCCCGAGAATTTCGCGGTTGGCCGTTTCCAGTTCGTGCATGGCGCTGGAGATGTTGTGTAATTCGTCGGTAGTGGCGCTGAAGTTATCCACCATTCCGTTAAAGCTGAGCGACGCGCGTTCTACTGCGACACGGGCATTCTCCGTATCGGTACTGACCTGCAGGGTGACCTCGAGCGTGTTGTCGGCCAGCTCGGTCATGGCATGCGTACTGTCGGTGATCGTCGTGGCAGCGGTTTTTGTCCGTTCGGCCAGCTTGCGCACTTCATCCGCCACCACGGCGAAGCCTCGGCCCTGCTCGCCGGCCCGCGCAGCTTCAATAGCGGCATTCAAGGCCAGCAGGTTGGTCTGATCGGAAATATCCTGGATCAACTGGGTGATCTGATTGATCTCGTGGGAATGCTTGGATAAGGATTCCACTGTGGTGCGGAAGCTGCGCTGGCGCTGGTTGATGGTTGCGATACTGGTGACGAGGGCGTTGAGTTCTTCCTGCGAGTGACGGGCTTCATCCAGCCGATTTTGGGCGATGGCATTCAGAGCGGCAGCCCGTTCCGCGACATTGACAGTAGTATCGGTGACGGCGGCGCAGGAAACGCTGATATCGCGGGCCAGGGCTTCCTGCTTTTCAGCCCCGGCGGCTGCTTCGACGACATTTTGCTTGAGGAAGACGGATTCGGAAGCGATGCGGATGGTCTGGCTTCGAATCGTGTCGATGGCCTTGCGCAATCGATGCGTCAGACCATTGTAATTCTTGATGATGCTGCTTATTAGGCCACTCCCATGCGGCGCGATGTCATGCGACAAGTCGCCATCGCCCGACGTGGACGCGGCCATGACTTCGGAGACTTTTTCCAACGGCAGCAGCACCGTGCGGCGCAGGAGAAAAAGGCCGACGCCGACGGCGACGACGGTCAGGATCACGATGGCGTAGGCTACGGCGGCGCCCGGCGGCTTGCTCGTACCCGAAAACAGCAGGAAAACAAGGATGGGCAGGGCGGCGATAAGCGCCATGACGCCGGCCGCGCGCACAATCGGCGACCAGGTTTGTAAGGACGACGCACGACCGGATGGGACCTTATTCATGGACCTCCCCCATTACTGTTCTGTTATGAGTGATCAAGGATATTCCCTCTAAGCCATTTTAGGTAGCTGCCGGGTCCCGTGGCAACTCTTTATGCAAGCGGGAGGTCACAAAAAAGGCACTGCGGCGCCCATATGGGCCATGACTGGCGCCGGTGCAGAACCTGGCATTGAATTTGTGCCATTCAACCTCATGTAGGCGTTATCGATCTTCCGGAGAATGCCATGCGTCTCGACAAACTCACCACCAAATTCCAGCAGGCCCTGGGCGATGCCCAGAGCTTGGCCATCGGCCACGACAACCAGATGATCGAGCCGCAGCACCTGTTGCTGGCGCTGATCGAGCAGGACGATGGCGGTACGTCGTCCCTGTTGGCGCGCGCCGGCGCCAATGTCCCGGCCCTGAAGACCGACCTCGACAAGGCCATCGACCGCCTGCCGCAGGTACAGGGCCACGGCGGCGAGGTGCAGATCGGCCGCGATCTGACCAACCTGCTCAACCTGACCGACAAGGAAGCGCAAAAGCGCGGTGATCAGTTTGTCGCCAGCGAAATGTTCCTGCTGGCATTGACCGAGGACAAGGGCGAAACCGGCCGGCTGGCCAAGCAGCACGGGCTTTCGCGCAAGCCGCTGGAAGCGGCGATTGGCGCCGTGCGCGGCGGGCAGGGCGTCGATTCGCAGGAGGCGGAAGGCCAGCGCGAGGCGCTGAAAAAATATTGCATCGACCTGACCGAGCGCGCCGCCCAGGGCAAGCTTGACCCAGTCATCGGTCGTGACGACGAAATCCGTCGCACCATCCAGATCCTCCAGCGCCGCACCAAGAACAATCCGGTGCTGATCGGCGAGCCGGGCGTCGGCAAGACCGCTATTGTCGAAGGCTTGGCGCAACGCATCGTGAACGAGGAAGTGCCGGAGACCCTGAAGGGCAAGAAGGTGCTGGTGCTCGACATGGCCGGGCTGCTGGCGGGCGCCAAGTATCGCGGCGAATTCGAGGAGCGCCTGAAGGCGGTGTTGAAGGATGTGGCCAAGGACGAGGGCCGCATCATTCTCTTCATCGACGAGCTGCACACCATGGTTGGCGCCGGCAAGGCGGAGGGCGCCATCGACGCCGGCAATATGCTCAAGCCCGCACTGGCGCGGGGCGAGCTGCACTGCGTTGGTGCGACGACGCTGAACGAATACCGCAAATACATCGAGAAGGACGCCGCGCTCGAGCGTCGCTTCCAGAAAGTGCTGGTCGACGAGCCGACGGTCGAGGCGACCATCGCCATCCTGCGCGGCCTGCAGGAAAAATATGAAGTGCACCATGGCGTCGATATCACCGACCCGGCCATCGTCGCGGCGGCCGAGTTGTCGCACCGCTACATCACCGACCGCTTCCTGCCGGACAAGGCCATCGACCTGATCGACGAGGCGGCGGCGCGGATCAAGATGGAAATCGACTCCAAGCCGGAAGCGATGGACCGGCTCGATCGCCGCATCATCCAGTTGAAGATCGAGCGCGAGGCGGTGAAGAAGGAGAAGGACGAGGCGTCGCAGAAGCGCCTCGGGCTGATCGAAGACGAAATCTCCCGGCTTTCCAAGGAATATTCCGATCTGGAGGAAGTCTGGAAGGCCGAGAAGGCCCAGATCCAGGGTTCCGCCCACATCAAGGAGGAAATCGACCGGCTCAAGGCGCAGATGGCCGACTTGCAGCGCAAGGGGCAATACGACAAGCTGGCCGAACTGCAATACGGCAAGCTGCCGGAACTCGAGGCGCAATTGCACGCGGCGGAGAAGCTCGGCGATGGCGCCGATGGCGGGCCGCGCAAGAACAAGCTCCTGCGCACCGAGGTCGGTGCCGAGGAAATCGCCGAAGTGGTCTCGCGGGCGACCGGCATTCCGGTTTCCAAGATGCTGCAGGGCGAGCGCGACAAGTTGCTGGCGATGGAAGATCGCCTGCACCAGCGTGTCGTCGGACAGGATGAGGCCGTGCGCATGGTGGCGGACGCCATCCGGCGCTCGCGCGCGGGACTGTCCGACCCCAACCGGCCTTACGGCTCCTTCCTCTTCCTCGGCCCCACCGGCGTCGGCAAGACCGAGCTGTGCAAGGCTCTGGCCGAATTCATGTTCGACGCGGAAGATCACCTCATCCGCATCGACATGAGCGAATTCATGGAGAAGCATTCGGTCGCCCGCCTGATCGGCGCGCCGCCGGGCTACGTCGGCTACGAGGAAGGCGGCTACCTGACCGAAGCGGTGCGCCGCAAGCCGTACTCGGTGATCCTGCTCGACGAAGTCGAGAAGGCGCACCCGGACGTCTTCAACGTCCTGCTGCAAGTCCTCGACGATGGCCGCATGACTGACGGCCAGGGCCGCACGGTCGATTTCAAGAACACCGTGATCGTCATGACCTCCAACCTCGGCAGCCAGATGATCCAGCAGATGGCGGGCGACGATTACGGCCTGATCAAGCTGGCGGTGATGGCCGAGGTCAAGACCTACTTCCGGCCGGAATTCATCAACCGCATCGACGAGGTGGTGGTCTTCCATGCGCTCGACGAGAAGCATATCCAGAGCATCGCCCGCATCCAACTCGGTTACCTCGAGAAGCGTCTGGCGCAGCTCGACATGCGCCTGGAGGTCGACGAATCGGCGTTGACCGAACTCGCCAAGGCGGGTTTCGATCCGGTCTTCGGTGCCCGGCCCTTGAAGCGCGCCATCCAGCAGCAGATCGAGAATCCACTCGCCAAGGCGATTCTGGAGGGAAGGTTTGCCGCCAAGGACGCCATCGGTGTTCGCGCCGAAAACGGACTGATGCGGTTCGAGAAGAAAACGGGCTGATTTTCGGGAGGGAATTGCCGCAAGGAGTTATCGCCTTGTGGCCCCTCAATCATTCCTTCTGATCGGCGGGGGGCGTTTCCGGACTGGTCTCGCGCGCCTTTTTCTCGAGGAAACGAGCGCTTTTGCTCTCCGAGTTGGCAAACACGTAGCGGCCAGCGAGGACGCAGCCCTTCATGCCCGGATCGCACGGCAGATCGTTGATGCGCGCGCATTTGCCGTCGATTTCGT
>JAPUEC010000233.1 GCA_027492775.1 Rhodocyclaceae bacterium | reverse complement strand
CTGCACTTGAGCTACGGCAAGGTGGCCCCGTTTTCGATCGGATCGATGAGCGCCGGCGAATGAACGTTCCTCCGCGCAACATTGTTTTGCCAATTTCCGAAGGAAAACTGACCGGGCGCCTATATCGCCCGGTGGCGGCCCGCATGCTCGTGATCGCTGCTCGGACCGACCGCTCCCCAATCACCGACGCGGTTGCCGCGGCGGTGATCGAGCGCGGCCACGCGGTATTGACCATCGACCTTTTGATCCCTGACGAGGCGCATTTCAATCGTTCCGACGGAAACGCTCCCTTGCTTGCCCAGCGCCTGATCCGGCTGCTCGATTTCCTCGGCAACGATGGCGACACCCTGGATCTCGCGCTGGGCATCTTCGCTCACGGCCAGTCATCACCGGCAGCCATTCGTGCCGCAGCCCAGCGCGACTTGGTCATCCGCGCGGTGGTTGTAAATGGCGGTCTGATCGATCATGCCGGTGTGGAATATCTCGAAGCGCTGGCAGCTCCGCTCCTGGTGCTTTGCGACGGGAACGATCCACCGGCCAAGATCGCAGCGCGGCGCGCTGTGGCGCACATCGGCGCGCCATGGGAAATTCGGGCGACCGAAGGACATGCAGCTTCGCAAGTCGTCGCCTGGTTCGAACGCTGGATCGGGTTTATATCTTGAAGCGCCCCACCATATTGCGCATCTCGCCGGTGAGTTTTTCAAGTTTGTCCGCCGCTTGGGCGGAAACTTGGGCGCCGTGATCGCTTTCTTCCGCCACCCGGGCAACCCGTTCTGTCTGGTTCGCCATGTTCTGGCTGGCGGCGCTGGATTCCGACAAGGCATCGGTAATCTGCCGGACCACTTCGACCACTCGCTCCGAACTGCTGCGGATGTCGCTAATCGCAGTGCCTGCCTGGGTTGAGAGCGCCGCGCCGAGCTCCACTTGCTCGACCGCTTCCGCCATGGCGTCGACCGCCTGTTCGGCACGTTGATGGATGGAACCGGTGACCTTGGCGATCTCGGCGGTTGCCAGCGTCGTGCGCTCCGCCAGCTTGCGCACTTCATCGGCAACGACGGCAAAGCCGCGGCCTGCGTCCCCGGCGCGCGCCGCCTCGATGGCGGCATTCAGTGCGAGCAGGTTGGTTTGTTCAGCCACTTCCTTGATAACGGCGACGATGCCGGAAATCTGCCGCGATTCTTCGCCAAGCGATGTAATCGCCGAAGACGTGTGGCGAACCTTGTCGGCAATCGCGTTCATTTCCGCTGTCGCATCGAGGATGGTCTTGCCGCCTTCCTGAGAGCGCACGCCGGCATCACGCGAAAGCGCAGCGGCCTCGTTGGCGCTGCTAGCGATATGATTGATGCCGACGCTCAGCTCTTCGACCGAGGCGGCCATTGCGCTGGCCGAATCGCTCGCCTGGCCTGAATTTCTGGCAGTTTCCCGCGCGGTGTTGGACATGCTCCGCGAGGCTTCGTCGACTTTGCGGATATCTTCCAGCAAGTCGATAAAAGTCTGGCGCAGCACCTTGAGGAGCCGCGTCACCGAGTCGGTGGTCTGACCAACCTCATCCTCGCCGTGCCGCGGCGGCTGTAAGGTGAAATCTTTGCTACGTTCGATTTCGGCGCAGAAATTCTGCAATTCTCCCAGTGGCCTGGTCACCACCCGCCGGGTGACAACAACAACGACCAGCGGCAGCGCCACTAAAAGCACCAGCCCGACCACGAACATCGCCCACTGGACGGCGTTGACGCTGCGTGACAGTTCGGAAATATCCGCGCGAGTCGCAACCATCCAATCGAATTCCGGGAATATGGCAACCACCGCCAGGCTCTCGCTGGCCCGGCTTGTATTCTGGCGCTGCCAGAGATAACGGATTTCGCCTTTCTTTTTCTCCAGCATCTCCTTGACCAAGTATTTGCCACGCGCATCCTGTACTTCCAACGCGCTTTTGCCTTCGAGGGTAGGATGGACGACGAAATGGCCATATTCCTTGTCGGCCGCGTTGGCATTGACCACGAAAACATAGCCGGTTTCTCCGAGTCGCACTGACTTGATCTGGTCACGGAGCTTGGCGAGGGCTTTGGTAAAATCGACGCCGACGAAAAGCACCCCGATCACCTTGTTGCCTTCCTTGATCGGCTGGTACTTGGTGAAGTAATTGCGGCCAAAGAGCTTGGCTTCGCCGCGATAACTTTCCCCTCCGATGAGCTTGGCGTAAGCCGGGTGTTTCTGGTCGAGCACGGTTCCCACCGCGCGAGCACCGTCTTCTTTCTTCAGGGAGGTGGCTATGCGGATAAAATCATTGCCATCGCGCACGAAAACCGTCGCAACCGATTTGGTTTGTATGGCCACTCGGTCGATAAAGGCGTAATCCAGGCTTACCGGCCGTTGGCCGTTGTAGAGCGCCGCCACATTTCGTTCGCCGACGCGCGTCGTCGCAGACTCGTCGAGCCGGAAGCGGTCGGGATATCCGAGCGCTAGTGTGCCAAGCAGTAGATCGGCCGAGTGCTCCAGTTCCCCGGCGAAGACCTCGACCATATTGACGACTTGGGCGTTAATAGTCTCCGCGCTGTCGGAAGCGGTGTCGTTCGCGTAATGATCGCCAATGCGGCCGACAACAACGCCGGCAATCAGAAATGAAACCAGGATAGCGAGGCCGAGCGCCAAAACGAGCTTCTGGCCGATGCGAAGGCGACTGATCTGCATAAAGGAACTCCCTACCCAAGTGAAGTTATTATTTTTGGCATAGATGATAGTCCTTTTGTACCGCGCCAGGAGGGGGGCCGCTCGGTATAATTGGCGCCCAAGCTAATATTTCGATATGCCTCCCCCTCTCCCGATTTTCTCCCTTCCCGCGCCGCCTAGGCCTCCGCATCGCGTCGATCTTCATCTGCCCGCCGGGTCGGCGGACGCCATGGTTCTTGCCCGGCTGGCCGAGCACGGGCGTGCGCTTGCCGTGGTCACTGCCAATGCCGCGGATGCGCGGCGCCTGCTTGAAGAACTTCCCTGGTTCGCTCCCGGTTTGCGGGTACGCCTTCTGCCCGACTGGGAGACCCTGCCCTACGATCATTTTTCCCCGCATCACGACCTGATTTCGGAACGACTGGCCACACTGTGGGATGCTCTGCAAGGGGAGGTCGATGTGCTGCTGGTGCCAGCCTCGACCGCCATTGGCCGGCTGGCACCATCCGCCTTTCTCGCCGCTTATACCTTCAATTTCAAGAAGGGTGAGGCGCTCGACCCGGATAAATTCCGGGCGCAAATCACCCTCGCCGGATACAGCCATGTCACCCAGGTCGTCTCTCCGGGCGAATACTCCATTCGCGGCGGATTGATCGACCTCTTCCCGATGGGGTCGGCGTTGCCCTATCGGCTAGACCTCTTCGACAACGAAATCGAAGCCATCAAAACCTTCGATGTCGACAGCCAGCGCAGTCTGTTCCCGGTGCCTGACGTCCGACTCCTGCCGGCGCGCGAGTTCCCGCTGGACGAAAAGGGGCGCACGCATTTCCGCCAGCGCTTCCGCGAAATGTTCGAGGGCGATCCGGCCAAGTCCGGCATTTACAAGGATGTCTCCAGCGGCATCGCCCCTGCCGGCATCGAGTACTACCTGCCGCTGTTCTTCGATGAAACCGCGAGCCTCTTCGATTACTTGCCGAGCGACGCGGTACTGGTCACGCAAGGTGACGTGCCATCCGCCATCACCAATTTCTGGCGCGACGCCCGTTCCCGTTACGAATTGCTCCAAGGCGACAAGGCGCGGCCGCTGATGCCGCCGGGCGAACTCTTTTTTACCGCGGAGGATTTCTTCGTCGCGGCAAAGCACTACGGCCGCATCCAGATCGACCCAGGCGCGGGCGAATTCGCCAATCCGGTACCGCCGGTCGCCATCGACCGCCGTGCCGAGTCGCCGCTCGCCGCGTTGAAGGGATTCATCGCATCCGCATCCGGCCGCATTCTCCTGATCGCCGAATCGCCGGGCCGTCGCGAAACCTTGGCCGCCATGCTGATCGAACATGGCATCCACCCCGCCATCACTGCCAGCCTTGAGGATTTCCTCACAACCAACGACAAGCTCGCCCTGACCGTCGCGCCCTTGCAGGGCGGATTCCAACTTCCGGCGACCGCAAGCGGCGCCGGCGATGCGTTGACTCTTATCACCGAAAGCGAGCTTTACGCCGGACTGCCGCGCCGTTCGCGGCGCGAATCGCAGCGCAAGGCGAGTTTCGACAACTGGCTTAAGGATCTCACCGAACTCAAGGTCGATGATCCGGTGGTCCATGAAAACCATGGCATCGGCCGCTACAAGGGGCTCGTGCGGCTCGACCTCGGCGAGGGCAATATGGAGTTCCTCGAACTCCATTACGCCAACGACGCCAAGCTCTTTGTTCCGGTTTCCCAACTCCACGTCATCTCACGCTATTCCGGCGCCGAGCCGGAGACGGCGCCGCTGCATGCGCTGGGTTCCGGTCAGTGGGAAAAAGCCAAGCGCAAGGCCGCCGAGCAGGCGCGCGACACGGCCGCCGAACTGCTGGCGCTCTATGCCGCACGCGCTGCCCGCCAAGGCCATGCCTTTGCCTTCAAGGAAACCGATTACGAGGCCTTCGCCGACGGCTTCGGTTTCGAGGAAACACCGGACCAGGCGCAAGCCATCGCCGCCGTCATCGAGGACATGCGCTCGGGCAAGCCGATGGACCGGCTGGTTTGCGGCGACGTTGGCTTCGGCAAGACGGAGGTGGCGCTGCGCGCGGCCTTTTGCGCCGTCGCCGGCGGCAAACAGGTGGCGGTGCTATGCCCGACCACCCTGCTCTGCGAACAGCACTTCCAGACCTTCTCCGACCGCTTTGCCGATTGGCCGGTGAAAATCGCCGAAATCTCGCGCTTCAAAACCGCCAAGGAAAGCGCCCAAGCCCTGAAGGATCTGGCTGACGGTCGGCTCGACATCGTCATCGGCACCCACAAGTTGCTCGGCAAGGAAGTCAAGTTCGCCAATCTCGGCCTGGTCGTCATCGACGAGGAACATCGCTTCGGCGTCCGCCAAAAGGAAGCGCTCAAATCGCTGCGCGCCGAGGTTGACGTACTGACCCTCACCGCCACGCCCATTCCGCGCACTCTGGCGATGAGCATGGAAGGCCTGCGCGACTTTTCCGCCATCGCCACCGCGCCGCAAAAGCGCCTGGCGATCAAGACCTTCGTCAGCACCTTCTCCGACGGCATCATCCGCGAGGCGGTGCTACGCGAACTGAAGCGCGGCGGGCAAGTGTATTTTCTGCACAACGAGGTCGACACCATCGCCAACCTGCGCGAAAAGCTGGAGAAGCTGGTGCCGGAGGCGCGAATCGTCATCGGCCACGGCCAGATGAACGAGCGCGAACTCGAGCGCGTCATGCGTGACTTCACCCAACAACGCGCCAACCTGCTGCTCTGCACTACCATCATCGAAACCGGTATCGACAATCCGCACGCCAATACCATTCTCATCAACCGCGCCGAGAAGTTCGGGCTGGCGCAACTGCACCAATTGCGCGGCCGGGTCGGCCGTTCGCACCACCAGGCCTATGCCTACCTTCTGGTGCAGGATGCAAAGTCGATGAGCAAGCAGGCTCGGCTGCGCCTCGAAGCTATCCAGGCCATGGAAGAACTCGGCTCCGGGTTTTATCTCGCCATGCATGACCTTGAAATCCGCGGCGCTGGCGAGGTGCTGGGGGAGAACCAGTCGGGCGAGATGCACGAGGTCGGCTTCAGTCTTTACAGCGAGATGCTCAATCGCGCCGTGGCGGCCTTGAAGCAGGGCAAGGAGCCGGATATCACCCAGCCGCTCGGCATCGCAACCGAAATCAATCTCCACACCCCCGCCCTCCTGCCCGATGCTTATTGCCCGGATGTGCACGAGCGCCTGACGCTCTACAAACGCCTCGCCAATTGCGAGCAGGAAGAGGACATCAACGCGCTCCAGGAAGAGCTGATCGACCGTTTCGGCGAATTGCCGCCACAAGGCCAGTCGCTCATCGCCACCCACCGCGTGCGCCTGCTGGCCAAGCCGCTGGGCGTGCAAAAACTGGATGCCACTATCGACCAGATCGCGATGCAATTCGGTCCCAATCCGGCGGTCGAACCGATCAAGATCATCCAGTTGATCCAGAAGAACCGGAATTACAAACTGGCCGGGCAAGACAAACTGGTGCTGACTTGCCATTCGCCTTCGCTCGCCGAGAAGTTGACCAACGTTCGAAACTTGATGCGCACGCTTATGCAATAGTCGTCGGACCCTTCGGGAGCTCCCGCCTTTTGCTACAATTCGCGAGGCAGACCGGCGTTCAAGAAAAATGCCGGTCGCCTCCCCACAGACCCCACAGATTAAGCGAATATTTCCGCATGACCGAACGCAATCTCGAAAACATCAACGTCACCGCCTTCGACGTCATGCCGACGCCGGATGAGATCCATCGCCGCGTTCCCATTTCCAGTGTTGCAGAGCGCACGGTGGATGAAGGCCGGGAGACCCTCCGCCGCATTCTCGACCGCAAGGACCATCGCCTCTTTGTCGTTGTCGGCCCCTGCTCGGTGCATGATCCGGTCGGCGGGATCGATTACGCGCGGCGTCTCAAGAAATTGGCGGACGAAATCGGCGATACCCTCTTCCTGGTGATGCGCGTGTATTTCGAAAAACCACGGACCACCACCGGCTGGAAGGGTTATATCAACGACCCCTTCATGGACGATTCCTTTCGCGTCGATGTCGGCATGGAGAAGGCCCGGGAGTTCCTGCTTGCAATCAATGAACTCGGTTTGCCGGCGGGGACCGAAGCGCTCGATCCGACGGCGCCACAGTATTACGGCGACTTGATCGCCTGGACGGCCATTGGCGCCCGGACCACCGAATCGCAGACCCACCGGGAGATGTCTTCCGGGCTTTCAACGCCGGTGGGCTTCAAGAACGGGACCAGTGGCGATCTCTCCGTCGCCGTCAATGCCATCCTCTCCGCCTCCAAGCCGCATTCCTTCCTGGGCGTGAATGGCCAGGGCAAGGTTTCCATCGTCCGCACGCGCGGTAATCCGCACGGCCATGTCGTGCTGCGCGGCGGCGAAGGACGTCCCAATTACGACACGGTTTCGGTCTCGCTCGCCGAACAGGCGCTGACCAAGGCCAAGCTCCCGGCCAACCTGGTGGTCGATTGCTCACATGCCAACAGCTACAAGAAGCCGGAATTGCAGCCGCTGGTGATGAGCGACATCGTCAACCAGATCCGCTGCGGCAACAAATCGCTGGTCGGCGTCATGATCGAATCCAACATCGAGGCCGGCAACCAGCCCATTCCCGCCGATCTGGCGCAACTGCGCTACGGCTGCTCTGTGACGGACGGCTGCCTTGATTGGGAGTCCACGGAACACATGCTGCGCGACGCCGCCACCTTGCTCCGCGACATCCTGCCTGAACGCATGTCTTGAGCGCCGCGGCCGCCCAATATCCATAACGATCTCGCCATCGCCGGCACACTTAAAAAGAAAACCATGTCTCTCATCCTGCCCTTCAAAGGTTTGCGTCCCGCGGCCACCTGCGCCGCCGATGTTGCTGCTCCGCCTTACGACGTTCTTTCGAGCGATGAGGCGCGCCAGCGTGCGGCCGATCTCCCAAGGAGCTTTCTCCACGTTTCCAAGGCCGAAATCGACTTGCCGCCGGAAACCGATCCTTATTCCGCTGATGTTTACGCCAAGTCGGCCGAAAACTTCCAACGCATGATCGCCGAAAGCGTCCTGACCCGCGACGAAGCGCCCTGCTATTACGCTTACCGCCTGGTGATGGGCGATCAAGTGCAAACCGGCATCGTTGCGGCGGCTTCCGTTGCCGATTACGACAGCAACCGCATCCGCAAGCACGAATTCACCCGTCCGGACAAGGAAGACGACCGGGTCCGCCAGATAGAAGCGCTCAATGCACAGACCGGGCCGGTGCTGCTGGCTTATCCCGAGAGCCCGGAAGCCGATGCCCTGATCGCCCAGGCGACTCAAACGGCACCGGTTGCCGACGTGACCGCCGACGGCGGCGTGCGCCATACCATCTGGAAAATCGAGGATGCCGCGGCAATCGCCCGCATCACGGCGGTTTTCGATGCCATGCCCAGCCTCTACATCGCCGATGGCCATCACCGATCGGCCGCCGCTTCGCGGGTGGCTGCGGCCAGGCGCGGCAGGAACGCCCCGGCCAGCGCCGAACACTTTCTCTCGGTGATTTTTCCCGCGCATGAGATGCGCATCATGGATTACAACCGCGTCGTTCGCGATCTCAACGGCCTGACGCAGGAAGCCTTCCTCGGCCGGGTCGGCGAATTCTTCAGCGTCAGCCCCGCCAATAGCCAAGTGCATCCGGAAAAGTCGGGCGTGGTGGGAATGTATCTGGGCGGTCGTTGGTATCGCCTGGAGATCCAGTCGCAGCTGATTCCCGCGCAGGACCCGGTCAAGCGCCTGGACGTCAGCCTGCTTTCCGATTACCTGCTGGCGCCCATCCTCAGCATCGCCGACCTGCGCCGCGACAAACGCATCGATTTCGTCGGCGGCATCCGCGGCTTGGCGGAACTCGAACGCCGCGTCAACAGCGGCGAAATGGCCGTCGCGTTCGCCATGCACGCCACTCGCATGACCGATCTGATGGCAGTGGCCGATTCCGGCCAGGTCATGCCGCCGAAATCGACGTGGTTCGAACCCAAGCTGGCCGACGGCCTGGTTTCCCACGTCATCGATTGAGTGGATTTGATCGTCGAGGGCGGCGCGCTGCCCACTTTTTTGCTGGAGCGCATCGCCGGCGCCACCCGCGCGGCAACCATGCAAGCACGGCCGCCGCAGGCGGTGGTATTCAGGGATGCGACTCCCAGCGCGGAATTCACGGCCTTGCTGCCGCTGATTGCCGCGGAAAACTTACGTTGGCGCTTTGTTGATGCCGAGGCGGTTGCCGAATAGCAACGCGGTTCAGGCGACTTCGTCGATCCAGGCCTGCTGAATCGCTTCGAGAATTTTTTCGCCGCAGCGGCTCGGATCATCGTCGAACCCGGGCAGCGCCAGCACCCAGGCACGCAGATCGACGAAGTTGACCTGCATCGGGTTGCGTTCCGGGTGGGCCTCCGCCAGTTCGATGGCGATATCGTTGATATCAGTCCATTTCATCGCTTGCCCTCCTTGGTCATGTTGATCGAGTAGCGCGGGATCTCGACTACCAGCGGTGTTTCGCCGACAACCGCCTGGCAACCCAAGCGGGAATTGGGCTCCAGCCCCCAGGCTTTGTCCAGCAAATCCTCTTCCAGTTCCTCAGCCGGTTCCAGGGTCTCGAAACCTTCGCGCACGATCACATGGCAAGTGGTGCAGGCGCATGACATCTCGCAGGCGTGCTCGAGCTCGACGCCGTTGGCAAGCAGGCTCTCGCAGATCGACTTGCCGGCTTGCGCTTCGATGATGGTGCCCTCGGGGCAAAGCTCGGCGTGCGGCAGCACGATCAACTGGGTCATTGCCTCTCCTCGATATTCAAATCGCCGACCTTACGTCCGGACAGCACTTTCTTGATGCTCTGATCCATGCGTCGCTGCGCGAACTGCTGGGTTTCATAGCCCAGATCATCCATCGCCAGGTTCATGGTCCTGCGGTTTTCGCCCAACATGGCAAGGCGGAGTTTTTCGATGGCGGCGTCGATGCCCGCCTTTTCTTCCACCGAGAGCAGATGCGGATCTTCCTCCATGGCGGCCTGCGTCGCTTCGATCAGGCGCTGGGCCTCGACCTGGGCTTCCTTGAGGGCACGGCGGAAGGCATCATCCTTGGCGTGCTCCATGGAGTCCTTGAGCATGTCGCTCACCTCGTCGTCGGAAAGGCCATAGGAAGGCTTGACGGTGATATGCGCCTCGACCCCGGTGGTCTGCTCGCGCGCCGTCACCGACAGCAGCCCGTCGGCATCGACCTGGAAGGTGACGCGGATACGCGCCGCGCCGGCCACCATGGGCGGGATGCCGCGCAACTCGAAACGCGCCAGCGAGCGGCAGTCATCCACCAACTCGCGCTCGCCCTGGACGACGTGGATCGCCATGGCGGTCTGGCCGTCCTTGAAGGTGGTGAATTCCTGGGCGCGCGCCACCGGAATGGTGGAGTTGCGAGGAATGATCTTTTCCACCAGCCCGCCCATGGTTTCCAGACCGAGAGAGAGCGGGATGACGTCGAGCAGCAGCCAGTCGTCGTCACCGGTATGGTTGCCGACCAGCAGATTGGCCTGGGTCGCCGCACCGAGCGCCACGACCTTGTCCGGGTCGAGGTTGGTCAGCGGCTCCTGCCCGAAAAATTCACCCACGGCATGCTGTACCTGGGGGATACGGGTCGCCCCACCCACCATGACCACGCCCTTGATGTCCGCCGGCTTCAATCCCGCGTCACGCAGGGCTTTGCGCACGGATTGCAGCGTCTTCGAGATCAACGGATGGGTGATCCCGACGAAAGTATCGACGTCGAGCCTGAGGTCGATGGTTTCACCGGTAGAGAGCTGGGCTGTCACCGGCGCCTCGGAATGATAGGTCAGGAATTCCTTGGCTTCTCGCGCCCGCATCATGAGCAGCCGCGCGTCGTGCGGAGAAAGCGGTTCGGGGCGCGCCTGCTCCAGCATCCAGCAGAATACGCGCTGGTCGAAGTCGTCGCCGCCCAGCGCCGAGTCGCCGCCGGTGGCCAGCACTTCGAAAACGCCCTTGGTGAGCTTGAGAATGGAAATGTCGAAGGTGCCCCCGCCCAGGTCATAGACGGCGTAGATGCCTTCCGCGGCATTGTCGAGCCCGTAGGCAATGGCGGCGGCCGTTGGCTCATTGAGCAGGCGCAGCACGTTCAGCCCGGCGAGCTTCGCCGCATCCTTGGTCGCCTGGCGCTGCGCGTCGTCGAAATAGGCGGGAACGGTAATGACGGCGCCCATCAATTCGCCGCCCAATGCCGCTTCGGCACGCAGGCGAAGACTACGGAGAATCTCGGCGGAAACTTCAACCGGGCTCTTGGCGCCGACGCAGGTCTTCAACTTGAGCATTCCCGGCGCATCGACGAAGTCGTAGGGCATGGATTCCACATGGGCGATGTCGCTGACGCCGCGTCCCATGAAGCGCTTGACCGAAACGATGGTGTTCTTGGCGTCGCGCGATTGATGGGCCTGGGCGTCGTGACCGATGGCGGTACTGCCATCCGGGAGGTAGCGCACCACCGAAGGCAGCAGCGCCCGGCCGTGATCGTCGGAAAGCGCGACGGACATGCCGCTGCGGACGGTCGCCACCAGGGAATTGGTCGTGCCGAGATCGATGCCAACGGCGAGCTTATGCTCGTGCGGCGCCGCCGATTCGCCGGGCTCGGCGATCTGAAACAAAGCCATGTTGTTTTTACTCTTCTAGCGACGCCAGGGCGTCGTCAATCTCAAATAATAATTTTTCCAGGAACATGAGGCGGCGAACGCAATCCGCGGCCCCGTCCTTGTCGCACGCATCGTCGAGCAACGCAGCCAGTTCTTCGTAGCGCGTCGCCATGTCGTCCCGCAAGCGATGAAACAGGCGTTCGAGTTCGTGGTGATCGCGCCCGATCCGCGCCTCCGCCGTTGCTTCGCGCCATTCCATCTGCTCGACCAGGAAATCGGTCGCCATGGCGGTGTTGTTCTCCGCCTGCACGTCATGCCCGGCGAGATGCAGCATGTATTTTGCGCGCTCCAGCGGCTTCTTCAGCGCTTGATAGGCCTCATTGACGCGTGTCGCCCATTGCATGGAGAGCCGCTTCTGGGAATCCTCGGCATTTGCGAAACGGTCGGGATGGACCTCTTTCTGCAACTCGCGGTAGCGCACATCCAGCTTGCCGAGATCGAGCCGGAAGCGTTGTGGTAGATCGAAGAGTGCAAAGAAGTCGGCGTTGAAATCCATAGGGTGCGATGGTTTGGGTTACGCAATGGGGATTCTACTCCCCGCGCACTCCGGATTTCCTCACACCTGGAAGCTTTCGCCGCAGCCGCATTGGTCCTTGACGTTCGGATTGTTGAACTTGAAGCCTTCATTCAGGCCCTCGCGTGCATAATCCAGTTCCGTGCCATCGAGGTAAGGCAGGCTCTTGGGATCGACCACAACCTTGATGCCATGGCTTTCGAAAATGATGTCATCATCCTTGGACTCATCGACAAACTCGAGCTTATAGGCCATGCCCGAGCAACCGCTGGTACGGACGCCCAGGCGCAAGCCAAAGCCCTTGCCACGCTTGGCGAGATAATTGGCGACGTGGCTGGCGGCGCTTTCACTCAAGGTAACGGGCATGATCATTCTCCGTGCTTTTTCTTGTAATCCGCCACAGCCGCCTTGATGGCGTCCTCGGCCAGGATGGAACAGTGAATTTTAACCGGCGGCAGTGCCAGTTCTTCGGCGATATCGGTGTTTTTGATCGAAAGCGCCTGGTCGATGGTCTTGCCCTTGACCCATTCGGTGACGAGCGACGAGGAAGCAATGGCCGAACCGCAACCGTAGGTCTTGAACTTGGCGTCCTCGATGACGCCTTCCTTGTTGACCTTGATCTGCAATTTCATCACGTCGCCGCAGGCCGGCGCGCCGACCATGCCGGTGGCGACGCTTTCGTCGGCCTTGTCGAAAGACCCGACATTGCGCGGGTTTTCATAGTGATCGATGACTTTTACGCTGTAGCTCATTTTTTATCTCCACGAATTCAGTGGGCAGCCCACTGAACAGAATCCAAATCGACGCCTTCCTGCACCATTTCCCAGAGGGGCGACATCTCGCGCAACTTGCCGATCTTTTGATGCAGCAACTTGACCGCGACATCGATCTCTTCGGCGGTGGTGAAGCGGCCCAGGGTGAAGCGGATGGACGAATGCGCCAACTCGTCGTTGCGGCCAAGGGCGCGCAGGACATACGAGGGTTCAAGGCTGGCCGAAGTACAGGCCGAGCCGGATGATACCGCCAGATCCTTGAGCGCCATGATCATCGACTCTCCCTCGACATAGGCGAAGCTGATGTTCAGATTGTGCGGCACGCGCTGTTCGAGATCGCCGTTGATGTAGATCGCCGGCAAGTCTTGCAAGCCTTCAAGCATGCGATCGCGCAAACCCTCGATACGGGCGCCCTCTTCCGCCATTTCCGCCTGGGCGATGGCGAAGGCCTCGCCCATGCCAACGATTTGATGGGTAGCCAAGGTGCCGGAACGGAATCCACGCTCATGCCCGCCGCCGTGCATCTGGGCTTCGAGGCGGATACGGGGCTTACGCCGCACGTAAAGCGCGCCGATGCCCTTGGGGCCGTAGGTCTTGTGTGCCGAAAAGCTCATCAGATCGACCTTAAGCTTGGCGAGATCGATTTCCACCTTGCCGGTCGCCTGCGCGGCATCGACATGGAAAATGACGCCCTTTTCACGGCAGATTTCTCCGAGTTGCTCAATCGGCTGCACGACGCCAATTTCATTATTGACGAACATGACCGAGGCCAGCACGGTTCCCGGCTTCAACGCCGCCCTGAAAACCTCCAGGTCGATCAGACCGTTTTCCTGGACGTCTAGGTAGGTCACCTCGAAGCCCTGACGCTCCATTTCACGGCAGGTATCCAGTACCGCCTTGTGCTCGGTCTTGACGGTAACGATGTGCTTGCCCTTGGTACCGGCGTAGAAATGGCCGGCGCCTTTGATCGCCAGGTTGTTGGACTCGGTGGCACCGGAGGTCCAGACGATTTCCTTGGGATCGGCATTGACCAGCGCCGCCACCTGCTCCCGCGCCTTTTCCACCGCCGCTTCGGCTTCCCAGCCAAAGCTGTGCGAACGCGAGGCCGGATTACCGAACATCTCGGTCAGGTAGGGGATCATCTTTTCCGCTACCCGGGGATCCACCGGAGTGGTCGCCGAATAATCCAGGTAAATGGGCAGTTTCATTTGCTTCTTGCTCCGTTTTTAAGAATTCAATTTGCTACCGCGGTCAGTTGCTTAAGGCGGCTCACGGTCTCCAGCAAGGCGCCCAGAAAACGGTCGATTTGCTGTTCGTCGTTGCCGCGGCCTAAACTCACCCGCACAGCGCCGCGAGCAATCTCTGGCGCCACACCCATGGCGGCAAGCACGTGCGACGGCTCTGGGTTGGCGCTGGAACACGCCGCGCCGCTTGCCACTGCGAATCCGGCACGGTCGAGCTTGCCCACCAGAGTTTCGCCGTCGATATCGGGGATGGCAAAGTAAGTCGTATTCGGCAGGCGCTCCGCGCGCCGGGCAAAAACGATGGCGCCAAGCCCGATCAGGCCATTCTCCAAGCGATCCCGCAAGCGCCGAAGCCGCGACGGCTGCTCGGCAAGCCGTGCGACAGCCAGTTCGCAAGCGACGCCAAATCCTACGATCGCCGGTACATTCTCGGTACCCGATCGCAAACCGCGTTCGTGGCCGCCACCGGCAACCAGCGGTTTCAGGTCGAGCCGCTTGTCCAGTACCAGCGCCGCCGCCCCTTTTGGGCCACTGGCCTTGTGCGCAGAAAGCGTCATCGCTTGAACGCCGGCGGCATTCAGGGCGCGGAAATCGATCGCCAGTTTGCCGAGCGCCTGCACGGCATCGGTATGGAAATGCGCTCCCGCGGACCGTGCGGCGCCCGCCAGCGCCGAGACATCCTGCAACACGCCGGTCTCGTTATTGGCCATCATGACGGACACGAGACTTGGGCGACTAAGCAGTGCATCCGAATAATCGGCGGGGTCGATGCGGCCGTCGCCATCGACGGCGATCTTGCGTAAACCCCAGCCCAATCGCGCCAACTGCTCCGCTGGCCGCAACACGCAGGGATGCTCCACCGCGCTCACGACCAGATTTCCCGGCGGCAGGGGGGTAGCCGTACCCTTGATCAAAAGGTTATTGGCCTCGCTGCCGCCGCTGGTGAAGACGACCTCCGTCGGGTGCGCCCCGACCGCCGACGCAACGCGCTGACGCGCCTCGTCCACCGCTGCCCGCGCCGCTCTGCCATATTCATGGCGGCTGGAGGCATTCCCGAAACGCTCGGTCAGCCAGGGCAGCATTGCCTCCAACACCGCTGGATCGAGGGGTGTCGTGGCATTGTGGTCGAGATAGGTCGGCGCGAACATGGTCATGCTCAGGCGATCGCAACCGCCCTTTCGCGTGGCGTGCGCACAGACGTGCGCCGCTTGTCCAGCAGCACCGCCGTGGCGCTCTTGCGCTGTTTGGCAACGAGTTCGCCCAGCGAAACGCTGGCCAAGTATTCATACATTTTGTTGTTGAGCGTCGTCCAAAGCTCATGGGTCATGCAGGGATTGTCTTCTCCCAAGCAGTTTTGGTTGCCGTGGCACTGCGTCGCATCCAGTGGCTCATCAACCGCGTGGATGATATCGGCGACCGACAGATCGGCCAGCGGCCGAGCCAGGCTGTATCCGCCACCGGGCCCACGAACGCTGTCGACCAGCTTGTGCCGACGCAGCTTGCCGAATAATTGCTCCAGATAGGAGAGGGAAATATTTTGCCGCTGGCTGATGCCCGCCAGCGCTACCGGCCCTTCGTTACCGTTGAGCGCCAGGTCGATCATGGCAGTCACGGCGAAACGGCCTTTTGTCGTCAATCTCATTGCATGTCTCCGAAAATAACCCACCAGCCGAGTCAACTATAAGGGCATCAGCTCTATTAGTCAACTATTTTACTCAGGTATTGTGGGTCGAAGCTATCGGCCGGCTGCACCTGCTCGTCGCATTTCACTCCCGCCAGTTCAAGCTCCTTGAGGAGCGTCGCCAAGCGGCGGTCGGTTTCGGCGGCGTGATCGAGCAGCCCGTGAATCGCCTTGACGAACGGATCGTCCTGATCACGCCCCACGGCATAAGCGGCGAAGCTTTTCTTCCCGGCGCGGGGCTTGCGCCGCCCCTGCTCCGATTTATCGATGATCCTCACCGGATTACCAACCGCCGTCGCCCCGGCGGGAATCGCTTTGGTCACGACTGCATTCGACCCGACCCGCGCGTTCTCGCCAATCTTGATCGGCCCAAGCACCTTGGCGCCCGCGCCGATGACCACACCATTTCCCAAGGTAGGGTGCCGTTTTCCTTTGTTCCACGAGGTTCCTCCCAGCGTAACGCCGTGATAAAGCGTGACATCGTCGCCAATCTCGGCGGTTTCTCCGATGACCACTCCCATGCCGTGATCGATGAAGAACCGGCGGCCAATGGTGGCTCCCGGGTGAATTTCAATGCCCGTAAGAAAACGTGAAATATGGGAAACGAAACGGGCGACCCAGCGCACGCGGTGGCCCCAGAGCCAATGGGCGAGCCGATGCAGGATGAGCGCATGGATGCCGGGATAGCAGGTTAAAACTTCCCAGGACGAGCGGGCAGCCGGGTCGCGATCGAATACGGAGCGGATGTCTTCGCGAAGCTTGCGAAACATGGAGGCAATCCCCTTTTCTTGTCAGGGGATTATTTTAGAATACTTGACTAATTTTGTCAGCGATGAATTGGCAGGGCCGGCATGCGCGGCGATCAATAACCCCAGATCTTGGAAAGATTGAGCATATGCATGATTTTTTCCCTCGGAACCACCGTTTTTACGGCAAATTCCGGTTTGGTGGTATCTCGCCGCGTCACTTCCAAAAAGGGCATCCCATCGCCGCGCGAGAGGGAAATCACCCTGGGATTGTTGACGCTAGTTCCCCGCTTGACGACGAGCGAGGTTTCGCCGTTCTCGAGCTTGACGAAGGTCCCGGGCATATAGAGGCCGATTTCCTTGATCAGGATGTCCACGAACTCCGAACAACCGTGGCGTTCTTGGACAAAAATTTCCCGCGCGGCAACGGGGGGTTGGATGGCCCGGCGATAAGTCCGCGGACTGATCTTGGCGCAGAAAACATCCAGCACCCGCAGGAGTTGAGACATCACCTTTCCCGATGGTGAAGTTGCGGCGCCGGCTTCGAGGGCGATATGTTCGTGGTGCAACCGGACCGCTTCGAGCCACACCTGGTTGGTGATGCCCTTGGAGAGGAGGAATTGGTAACTTTTTTGCGGATGCAAATTGACCTCGCGTCGCTGGTCGTCGCTGAGCGGTTCTTTCTGGTGCAAGAGCGCCGTCTGTAACTCGATCATCGCGACGTTCATGCTCAGAGCAGCCGCAACGACTTGCTGCCGCGTCTTTTCATCCCATTCCAGCCGATGGGAAATCACCGCCGCGAGAACCGCGACATGCAAGGAGTGGGCGAAAGCATATCGACTTCCGTCCTTGAGCAGAATCGAGGCCAAGGCGGCATCCGGATCGCTGTCGGAAAGCGAAAGGACCAGCAGGGAGATGCCGCCGATCTTATCCTCGAGCATTTCCTCGGAAGAAGCGTATTTGAGGAGATAAACGAGCTTGGAAAAGACGTCGTCCCAGAGCCAGAAGGGATTGAAAGCGTCCGGCTGATGCGTATGCGAGGTCGAAACGGCAACTAAATCCTCTTCCGCGACATAGAGTCCGCGTTCGAGCAATCCATCCAGTTGCGACTGGCGATTGACGATGTAGCCTTTGCGAAGCAAGAGGTTGCCACTGTCGTCGAACACATCCCAAGGCAGGGGTTTATCCAACCTGACGTGACTGGCATTCAGCCTATTCATTCTGTCTCCTTGCAGGAACGCCCCTATCTTGGGACCTCGATTTTGCTTGCGCCGCGCAACGATACTGCGCTTCGCAATTCCCGCATGGAGAAAGGTACAACGTCATCCATGTTCTGTCAGCAGGTATTCAACGATAGAATCGTAACTCATTGTTAATTCGACGATATATCAACGCATATATCTTTCGACATAGCCCACTACGCCTGTAATGCGTTGATCAACGTCAAGCTGTTGCGGTAAATATCGGACTCCACCATTTCACTTGCTCTCGTCTCCGCGACACCCGCTTTCAGACTAAGAACGCGATTACCGCGAACTGGATCCGCTTGTTTTTTCCAATGCTCGAGTAGCTGCGCCGCCGCGTGGGGCGCATTGCAGACCAGAAGCATGTCGCATCCCGCCTCATAAGCCGCGTTCGCACGCTCGATGATTCCACCAACGACGCTCGCCCCCTCCATCGAGAGATCGTCGCTGAAAATCACGCCGTTAAACTTAATGTTATTTCTCAAATACTCTATCCAATAGCTTGAAAACCCTGCCGGATGTTGGTCACATGCAGGATAGCTCACATGCGCCGGCATGACCGCATTCAATGCCAGTTTCCTGTAGGGCAGAAGGTCGGTCTGCAGCGCTTCAAGCGGCCGCTCATCAATGGGAATGGCGATATGGGAATCCGCCTCAACCCACCCATGCCCCGGGAAATGCTTGCCGCAAGCCGACATTCCCGCAGCACGCAATCCCTCGATCAAAGCGCCGGCGAGCTCGACCACGATTTCGGCATCGCCATGAAAAGCCCGATCGCCAATCACCGAACTGCGCCCCCAATCCAGATCGAGCACCGGGGTAAAGGACAGGTCGACGCCGCAAGCACGCAACTCGGCGGCGAGAACATATCCTGTAGCCTTTGCGGCGTCCCGCGCGAACCGGGCGTCGCGCTCCCACGCCTCGCCCAAGCGGCGCATCGCCGGCAGCCGCGTAAAACCCGTTCGACAGCGCTGCACCCGCCCGCCTTCGTGATCGATGGCGATCAGCAACTCGGGTTGGCGAAGCGAATGGATTTCGTCGCAGAGCGCCCTCAGCTGGGCTGGATTTTCATAGTTCCGGGAAAAGAGGATGACACCGCCAACCAGCGGATCACAGAGGCGAGAGCGCTCGACGTCTGTAAGGGTGGTGCCGTCGACATCGATCATCAGCGGTCCGGGCAAGGCGTTTTTCATGGATCGACATGTTCCAGTATGACGAAGGCGACGGCGTACTCACGTTCGTCGGAAATGGAAAGATGGGCAACGAGGTTTCGGGTTTTCATGATCTGTTGCAATTCAGTGGCGAATTCAAAGACCGGCTTCCCGAGCGCATCGTGGCCAACCGCAACCGCGGGCAGCGTTGCCGGCGCCCTCAACCCGGTACCCAGCGCCTTGGCAAACGCTTCCTTGGCGGCAAATCGCTTGGCGAGGAAGCGCCCTTTATCCGGCGCACGCTCGAATGCGGAGAATTCCGAGGGCGCCAGCAGTTTTTCGAGCGCTGCTTGCCCATGGCGCTGATAGAGCCCTTGCAAACGTTCCACCGCTGCGATATCGGTGCCGATGCCGTAGATCACTCGCCTCTTTCCGCCGCTTCGCGCATCAGTTGCTTCATTTCGCGGACGGCTTCGCGCAAACCGACAAAAACCGCCCGGCTGACGATGGCATGGCCGATATGGAGTTCCCGGACGCCGTACAAGCGGGCAACGGGCTGCACGTTATAGTAGTTCAACGCATGTCCGGCATTGAAACGCATCCCGAGTTCGCGGATCGCCTTGCCGGCCTGTCGGATCTTGTCGAGTTCAGCGAGCACCGCCGGCGCCTGGGCGTCGCGCCCCTTGGCATGGAAGGCATGTGCGTAGGGGCCGGTATGGATTTCGCAGACCTTGGCGCCAATCCGGGCCGCCGCTTCGACTTGCGGCAGCTCGGCATCGATGAAAACGCTGGTGACGATGCCCTGCTCCGCCAGACCGGCAACCACCTCCTTGAGCCGCGCCTCCTGGGTCACGACGTCCAATCCACCCTCGGTCGTTACTTCATGCCGGCCCTCTGGAACCAACATCGCCATTTCCGGCTTCAAGGCGCAGGCGATTTCCAACATTTCGCTGGTAGCCGCCATCTCGAGGTTGAGCTTGATCTGCGTCAGGTCCCGCAATCGCCTGACGTCGGCATCCTGAATATGCCGCCGATCCTCGCGCAGATGCACCGTAATGCCGTCGGCGCCGCCGAGATGGGTTTCAACCGCCGCCCAGACGGGATCAGGCTCATACGTCCGGCGGGCCTGCCGAAGCGTGGCCACATGGTCGATATTCACTCCAAGTTCGATCATAGTTCTTGTAACTCCTTGAAGATCTTTCGCGTTTCCAGTTCTTTCCCACCCAGGTAGTGCGCCATCAAGCTGCGCATCAATACCTTCGCCTCGCTCAGCGACCGAGGATTGGCGTAATCGTCGGCGGCAAGATCGAGGAGCGATTGGCCGCTGATTGTCGGCGGCATCGACCCGGGCCCGGCATCCATGCGCCGGGGCCCGTGTTCGATCTGGTAAGTGTACTGCGCTTCGGCGACCACCGGCTCGCCCTGCTGGTCGGTTGCGAGGGTCAGCCCATAGCCCAACTCCTGCAACATGGCTTTCTCGAAACGCCTTAGGTCGGCTTCCTGCGACTTTCCTTGGGCATCGGCGGCCAGCCGGCGCAACATCTCGCCATAGCGCTCGAAAAGCCTGACATGCGCATCCTCGCGCGGCAGAAGATTAACCAGCAATTCGTTAAGGTAATACCCGCAAAACAATGCCTCGCCAGTTAAAAGGGGCTGCCCCCCCTGCCATTCCGCTTTCATCAGCGTGAGCACCTCGCCCTTGCCGCTCCAGCCGATTTCAAGCGGCTGAAACGCCATGAGCAGTCCGCGGATGGCTGAGCGCGGGCGTCGAGCCCCACGCGCCAGGAGCGCCATACGGCCGTAATCGCGCGTAAAGACCTCGACGATCAGGCTGGTTTCCCGAAATGGATAACTGTGCAAAACGTAGGCCGGTTGGCCATCAACCTTGCCACGCGGCATGACTTACTCGTACCCGAGGCTCTTCAGCAGGCGCTCGTCGTCCGCCCAACCCGACTTCACCTTGACCCAGATCTCGAGATAAACCTTGTCGCCGAAGAAGCGCTCCATGTCCTGCCGCGCTTCGCTGGCGATCCGTTTCAGGGTTTCGCCCTGGTTACCAATGACGATCGCCTTATGGCTGTCGCGGTCGACCACGATAGCGGCAAAGATGCGGCGAAGCCTGCCTTCGAGTTCGAACTTCTCGATTTCGACCGTGGCCGCATAAGGCAGCTCATCTCCCATCAGGCGAAAGAGCTTTTCCCGAATATATTCACTCGCCAGGAAACGTTCGCTCTTGTCCGTGAGTTCGTCTTCCGGAAAAAGCAATTCCTCATGCGGCAAATGTTTGCGAGCTTCAGCGAGCAGTTCTGCCGTTTGTTTGCCATTGGCCGCACTGACTGGCACAACCGCTGCGAAATCCCGTTCCGCCGCCATCTTGGCAAGAAACGGCAAGAGCTCGGTCTTGTTCTTTAGGCGATCGATCTTGTTGAGGACGAGGATAACCGGCCGGTCGTCCGGTAATAATTTCAACACCGACCGGTCCTTCGCATCGAAGCGTCCGGCTTCGATCACGAAAAAGACGACGTCGACATCCAACAGCGCCTGCGTCACCCCGCGATTCATCGCCCGATTCAGGGCATTGGAGTAGCGTGTCTGAAAACCCGGGGTATCGACAAAGACATACTGGGCATCGCTGGAAGTCAATATGCCCATGATGCGGTGGCGAGTCGTTTGCGCCTTGCGGGAAACGATACTGATCTTTTCGCCAACCAGCCGGTTGAGCAAAGTCGATTTGCCGACATTCGGGCGGCCAACGATTGCGATATATCCGGAGCGAATGTTGCTGGGCGTCGGTTCAATCATCTTTCCAAAGCCTTCAAAGCGTTTTCTGCGGCCATCTGCTCGGCCAGGCGGCGGCTCGTGCCCGCACCCAGGGTCCGGATTCCCAGCCCTTCAAGTTCGCAAGCCACCTCGAAACGCTGGTCATGCGCCGCCCCCGTCGTTTCCAGAACAAGGTAGTGCGGCAAGGGCTTCTTGTGGCTCTGCATCCATTCCTGCAAGCGGGTCTTCGGGTCCTTCATGCTCCTGCCCGGTTGCAATTCATCCACCATCCCGGCGTAAAGGCGTTCTATCGCCCCCTGCGCCGGCTCGAATCCACCGTCGAGATAGATGGCGCCAAAGATCGCTTCGAGCGCATCGGCAAGGATGGAGGGGCGCTGATGCCCGCCACTTTTCATTTCCCCCTCACCAAGCCGAAGATAACTGCCCAACTCCAAGGACAAGGCGATTTTGTGCAGGCTTTCCTGACGAACGAGATTCGCGCGAAGGCGCGAAAGATCACCTTCTGGAAACTGTGGAAAGCGATGAAAAAGCCGAATCGCGACCACACAATTGAGCACGCTGTCGCCGATAAATTCCAATCGCTCGTTATGGCTGGCGCCAAAACTGCGATGCGTCAATGCGGATGACAGCAGGCTTTCGTCGGCGAACCGATACCCAAGCGCGTCAATGAGCCGCGAATAACCCATCAATCCTTGCCGCTACCGGCCGTAGAGCCGCTATATTCAATGAGCAGGCTGGCGTTCCAGAAAAGCGGGATTCTCTTCTCGTAGGCGAAATTGATCACAATCTGATTGCCGTTCTTGGTGATTTCGAGGTCTTCTGGCTTGATGTCCAACAAGTCGACCTCCGCATACTTGGAAAAAGCCCTGCGCACATCGGGAACGGTGGCGCCCGGTTGCAGATTATTTACCGTGGCTTTGGCGTCCTTGAGAATTTTGTAATATTCGAGGACAGAAGGAAAAACCTTCATGCCTAGAATTGCCACCAACGCCAAGCCGATACCCCACATGAGCATGCCTGAGAGCGTTACGCCGCGCTGATATTTCATGCCGTTCTCCCCCTATTTGAACCAACCAATTCGTCCTGGACTGCTGAAGTTGAACCAGATTAAAAAAGCTTTTCCGACGATATTCTCTTCCGGAACGAAACCCCAGAAACGGCCGTCCCGACTGTTGTCGCGATTATCGCCAAGCATGAAATAGTGACCCGGCGGCACCGTGCAGATCACGCCCGAATGATTGTAGATGCAGTTTTCGCTAAACGGAAAATGGGACGGGCTGGAAATATTGGCAGGCTTGTCGTCATCGTTCAGAATCCGGTGCTCCACGGCGCCAAGCTTTTCCAAGTACTGCTCGGAATAAGAGAGCTGTTTCGAATGGAGATAATCATCGATTTTCTTGGTTTCGACCGGCACGCCGTTAATGGTTAGCCGTTTGTTCTGGTAGGCCACCTTGTCGCCTGGCAAGCCAACCACGCGCTTGATGTAATCGAGCGAGGTATCTTCCGGGTAACGGAAAACCATGACGTCGCCGCGTTGCGGCTGGTTGATGTCGATGATCTTCTTGTTGATCACCGGCAAGCGAATACCGTAAGTAAATTTATTGACGAGGATGAAATCGCCGATTTCAAGCGTCGGGATCATTGATCCGGATGGAATTTTGAAGGGCTCGAAAATAAAGGAACGCAGGACGAAGACAATCACGATGACCGGGAAAAACCCGGCCCCGTACTCGACCCATACCGGTTCCTTGGCATCCGCGGTCCGGAGTTTGCGGAACTTGAAGAAATCCAGCGCCCAAAGGATGCCGGTAACTACCATCAAAACGAAAAGGATGAGCGCGAAGTTCATTTAGTTATCCACTCGCAAAACGGCCAAGAAGGCCTCCTGGGGTATTTCGATACGCCCGACCTGTTTCATGCGTTTCTTGCCTGCCTTCTGCTTTTCCAAAAGCTTTTTCTTCCGCGTGATATCGCCGCCGTAGCATTTGGCGAGCACGTCCTTACGCATGGCCTTGACGTTTTCACGGGAGATGATGTGCGAGCCAATGGCCGCCTGGATGGCGACATCGTACATTTGGCGCGGAATCAACTCGCGCATTTTGCTTGCAAGCTCCCGGCCGCGATAGAGCGAATTGGCGCGATGAACCATCAGCGACAGCGCATCAACGCGTTCGCCGTTGATCAGGATGTCGAGCTTGACGACATCCGCAGCGCGATATTCCTTGAAGTCGTAATCGAGCGAAGCATAACCGCGCGAAACGGATTTCAGCTTGTCGAAGAAATCCATGACCACTTCAGCCATCGGCATTTCATAAACCAATTGAACCTGACGCCCGTGGTAGGTCATATCGACCTGGTTGCCACGTTTCTGGTTGCATAGGGTGATGACGCTACCCAGATAATCCTGCGGCACGAAAATGGTCGCGACGATCATCGGCTCCCGGATTTCCTCGATCTTGGAAATGTCCGGCAGCTTGGATGGATTCTCCATCTGCATCACGCTGCCGTCGCGCATGGCCACTTCATAGACCACCGTCGGCGCGGTCGTGATCAGATCCTGGTCGAATTCGCGCTCCAGCCGCTCCTGCACGATCTCCATGTGGAGCAGGCCGAGGAAGCCGCAGCGGAAACCGAAACCCAGCGCTTGCGAAACTTCCGGCTCATATTGCAAGGATGCGTCGTTGAGCTTGAGTTTTTCGAGGGATTCGCGCAACTGATCGTACTGGTTGGCTTCCACCGGATACAAGCCTGCGAACACCTGAGGCTTGATTTCCTTGAAGCCGGGTAGCGGCGCCTGGGCCGCTCGATCAACGTGAGTGATGGTGTCGCCCACCTTGGCCGACTTCAATTCCTTGATGCCGGCAATCACGAACCCCACCTGCCCTGCCCGCAAAGCGGGACGCTGCTCGGATTTCGGCGTAAAAACGCCGACCTGCTCGCACAGATGCTGCGCGCCGTTGGACATGAAAAGGATTTTCTCTTTCGGCTTCAGTTCGCCATCCACCACGCGCACCAACATGACCACGCCGACATAGTTGTCGAACCATGAATCGATGATCAGCGCCTTCAGCGGTGCCTCATGTTTACCTTGCGGCGGCGGAATGCGAGAAATAACCGCCTCCAGGATATCCTCGACGCCAAGGCCGGTCTTGGCCGACGCCAGCACCGCTTCGGTAGCGTCGATGCCGATCACATCCTCAATTTCCTGCCGGGCGCTGTCGGGATTGGCGGAGGGTAAATCGATCTTGTTCAATACGGGCACGACTTCAACATTCAGCTCAATCGCCGTATAGCAATTTGCCACGGTTTGCGCTTCGACGCCTTGCGAAGCATCGACCACCAGCAAGGCCCCCTCGCAAGCGGAAAGCGAACGCGAGACTTCATAAGAGAAATCCACATGCCCGGGCGTGTCGATGAGATTGAGGTTGTAGATCTGGCCGTCGCGCGCCTTGTAGCTCAGCGCGGCCGTTTGCGCCTTGATGGTGATCCCCCGTTCCCGCTCGATATCCATGGAATCGAGCACCTGTTCCTCCATTTCCCGGTCCGACAAACCCCCGCACAGGTGGATGATGCGGTCCGCCAGGGTCGATTTGCCGTGGTCGATGTGGGCGATGATGGAGAAATTGCGGATATGCTGCATGGGGATTGAAAAAGGGCGCTTTCCGCGCCCTTCCTGTTTCAGAAGACGTTGATTTTAGCGGATTCCTGCCAAACATTCACGGACTTTAGCCTCGTCCAGGAAGTAGTGGCAAAGCTCCGCGCCATTGAAAAGCAGTACAGGGACCAACTCGCCATAACGCTGTTCGAGTTCCGGAGCGGAATCTACATCCACCCATTGGACACTGGCGCCGAATTCGCGTGCGATCGGCGCCAGCGCATCTCCCATGTCATCGCAGAGATGACAATAGCTGCGACCGAGCAAGGTGAGCTCAACCCCCACCGTTCAAACCCTTTATGGTGATGAAGGTCTGAAGCTCTCCTCGCCGCACCAGCAAGGTGATATTCGCGCCTTTTTCAAAGCCTGACAAAAGCTTGTTGAACTGGTCGACGTTTTTCACTTCCGTCGTCGCCCCCTTGTGGATGAGCGAGAGAATGACATCGCCCGGGCGCAAATCGGCGCGCGCGGTTCCGCCCCGCACATCCTCGATCAGCAGGCCGCCACTCACCTTCAATTCGCGTCTTTGCTCCGGCGTCAATTCACTGACCACCAGGCCCAAGCGGTTGGCGGCACGGTCGGTCTGCTTGGGGCTGCGATTGCCCCGACCGCCAGCGATCTTCTCTTCCGGCAATTCGCCGACGGTAACGGCGAGGTCGCGAATCCCGCCCTTGCGCCAGATCTGGACATTGACCTTGGTGCCCGGTTTGGTTGCGCCAACCATACGAGGCAAATCGGGCGAATTGGTCACCGTTTTTCCGTCGAATTTCAAGATCACATCGCCGGGTTCGAGCCCCGCCTTCTCCGCAGGTCCGCCCTTTTCAACCGCATTGACCACGGCACCGGCCGCCTTGGAAAGCCCGAGCGATTCCGCCAATTCCTTGGTCACTTCCTGAATCACGAGGCCGAGTCGGCCACGGCTGACCTTGCCATGCGCGCGCAACTGGTTCTGCACGTCCATGGCCACGTCAATGGGAATGGCGAAGGAAACTCCCATGTATCCGCCGCTGCGGCTATAGATCTGGGAGTTAATGCCGACGACTTCTCCACGCATGTTGAAGAGCGGACCGCCCGAGTTTCCTGGATTGATGGCGACATCGGTTTGGATGAAGGGAACGAAGTTCTCCTGAGGCAGAGAGCGCCCCTTGGCCGAAACAATGCCGGCGGTCACCGAATTGTCAAACCCGAAGGGCGAGCCGATGGCCACCACCCACTCGCCCACCTTCAGTTGCGCCGGATCACCCATCCTCACCACCGGCAATCCGGTCGCCTCAATCTTGATCAAAGCCACGTCGGTTCGCTTGTCGGCGCCAATGACCTTGGCCTTGAATTCCCGCTTGTCGGTAAGGCGCACAGTGATTTCGTCAGCGGAATCAACGACGTGGGCGTTGGTGAAAATGAAACCGTCGCCGCTGATAATGAATCCGGAGCCGAGGGACTTGTTCTCAAAATCCCTTGGAACACCGGGTTGGCGCGGGATAAAGCGCTTGAAAAAATCAAACATGGGATCGTCTTCATCGAAGGGCAATCCCATCGCCCCTCGGTTTCTGATCACCTGCGTGGTGCTGATATTGACAACGGCGACGCCCTGCTTTTCAGCCAGTTCGGTGAAATCGGGCAATCCGCGGTTCTGGGCGCCGGCCAGGGACGACACCAGAAAAAAAACGGCGAGCGCAATGATGTGTTTCATAAAGCCAACAACCTCCTGATCTAACGATGGATTGAAGTCGGAGAAATGATTTGGGGTTGAAATTCAGGATTTCCAGTCTTCGACCGCGCCTTCGTGCGAATAATCAGCCAGGCGGCGATCAGTCCAATCAAGCCGCCGGCCATGGCACCTGGATCGCCGGCATAGCGCATTCCCAAGAGGGCGCCAATAAATATCGCGACGACCGGCAGCACATAAACCAGATTAGCGCTGAAACGAACGGCACCCTGGGGAATACCGATCGTCACCTGTTCGCCGATTTGGATACCCGGGAGATTTTTCACGCGATATCGTTTGGGAGAACCGCAAAACGCCTTGGTGAGTTGTTGACCGCCGCAGCCACCCGGCTCATGGCAACGACCGCAGCCGCCCTGCTCGACTTCGACCAGCGCAAAATCGCCGTCGAACGAGCGCACGACGGCGCGGATTTCGTTCATTTCCATGACCATCTCGGAAATTCTACCAACGGCGATCCGGGGCAATATCCAGTAGCGGCCGCAGCCTGGCGGCGACCGCTTCGCGCGCACGGAAGATGCGCGAGCGAACCGTCCCGATCGGGCAGTTCATGATCTGGGCGATCTCCTCGTAGGAATGCCCTTCCAATTCACGCAAGACAATGGCGGAGCGCAATTCCTCGGGGAGCTCCTCCATCGCGGCGCTGACGGTGTCGCCGATCTGCCGGGAAAGCAAAAGGCTTTCCGGCGTATTGATATCGCGCAAATGGGTGGCGTCCTCGAACGATTCAGCCTCGTCAGCGTCATATTCGGTGGTCGTGGGCGCCCGGCGACCGAGCGATACGAGGTAATTGTTGGCGGTATTGATGCCGATGCGATACAGCCAGGTATAAAAGGCACTGTCGCCACGGAAGGACGGCAACGCGCGGTAAGCCTTGATAAACGCTTCCTGCGTCACGTCCTCGACCTCGGCCGGATCGCGGATGAAGCGCGACAGGAGACGCCCTAATTTGCGCTGGTATTTTCCGACTAAGAGGTCAAAGGCCTGCTTGTCGCCTGCCTGCGCCCGCTCGACCAGCTTCTGGTCAATCTCGCGCTCGCTCATTGTTTTTTCATTCCCTGAGGTGGATTAAATGTTATTGATTGCTGTTATGGATAGCAGTATAGCGCAGCAATTTTCGCAAAATAGGACTCCGACTGTAATTCTTTGTGACAAGCAGGCGGCATGCCCGGAGTGGCGGTGCCCGCTTGCTGCTATACTCATGGGTCAGATTCTGCTGGTGACCCCGTGCAACATTTCGACGTTCTTATCATTGGCAGCGGACTTGCGGGCCAGTCAGCGGCACTACGGCTGGCGGACCACTGCCGGGTTGCGCTGATTGCCAAGCGCGGCCTGGAAGAGAGCGCATCCTCATGGGCGCAGGGCGGCATCGCTGCCGTGATCGACCTCAAGGATTCGGTCGAAGCCCATATCAACGACACGTTTATCGCCGGCGCCTATCTCAACGATCCGAAGGCAACTCGCTTCGTCGTCGAAAACAGCCGACGGGCCATCGACTGGCTGATTGAGCAAGGCGTCGCCTTCACCCGCGACGATACCGGCTACCATTTGACGCGAGAAGGCGGTCACAGCGCCCGCCGTGTCATCCACGTCGCCGACGCGACGGGAATGGCGGTCCAGGAAACGCTGACGCGCCGCGTGCGGGCGCATCCCAACATCACGGTGCTGGAACACCACATCGCGATCGACCTGATCACCGGCAGCAAACTCGGATTACCGGAGAATCGCTGCTATGGCGCCTATTTCTTCGACAACGTCAAAAAACACGTCCTGACGGTCGGCGCGCCCAACACCATCATCGCCACCGGGGGCGCGGGCAAGGTCTATCTTTACACCACCAATCCCGACACCTCCACCGGCGACGGAATGGCCATGGCTTGGCGGGCGGGCTGCCGGGTTGCGAATATGGAGTTTATCCAGTTCCATCCGACCTGCCTCTACCATCCTCAAGCCAAATCCTTCCTGATCTCCGAGGCGGTTCGTGGCGAAGGTGGTTTGCTGCAACTTCCGGACGGCACCCGTTTCATGCCGGAGTATGACCCGCGGGGCGAGTTGGCGCCGCGCGACATCGTCGCCCGCGCCATCGACTCGGAAATGAAAAAGCGCGGCCTGGATTGCGTTTTTCTCGACATCTCGCACAAGGGCGCCGATTTCATCCGTGCCCACTTCCCGAACATCTACGCCCGCTGCCTCGATCTCGGCATCGACATCACGCGCGAGCCGATTCCTGTCGTGCCCGCCGCGCACTACACCTGCGGCGGAATCATGACCGACCTGCGGGGACGTACTGACCTTCCGGGACTCTACGTCAGCGGTGAGGCATCCTGCACCGGGCTGCACGGCGCCAACCGCCTGGCGTCCAACTCGCTGCTCGAATGCCTGGTGTTTTCCGAGGCGGCAGCCAAGGACATCCTCGCGGCAGCGCCAATCAAGATTCCGGATTTGCCAAAATGGGACGAAAGCCGGGTCACCGATGCCGATGAGGAAGTGGTGATTTCCCATAACTGGGATGAGTTGCGTCGCTTCATGTGGAGCTATGTCGGCATCGTCCGCACCAACAAGCGCCTCAAGCGCGCCCAGCATCGCATCCGCTTGCTCATGCGGGAGATTGAGGAGTTCTATGCGAGCTTCCGGGTCAGTTACGACTTGATCGAATTGCGCAACCTTGTCGTCACCGCGGACCTCATCGTCCGCTGCGCCATGCGCCGACGCGAAAGCCGCGGCCTGCATTTCAGCGACGACTATCCGGAAACCGGCAAAACTCCGCGCAACACTATTCTTCGCGGCCGCCGTCAGCCTTGAATTCCGCGCGCCAGCGCAGCCAAATCCTGAGCTGACGAAGTTCGTCCGCGCGCCCGCTGTCCGGCATCGCGACGATGGTCATTTTCCGGTTCGAGGTCTTGACATGAATGACCGTCATCCAGGGATGCACGGTGGCCGGCGCTGCAAGTTCTGCCGGTAAAAACACCTCGTCACCGGAAAATCGGCATTCCAGGCGGCCATCAGCCAACAGCCTTAAGGCGACTTCCTGTGACATCCATTGGCGCACGCTCCAAAGTGCCGATACAACGATGAAGCCGTATCCAGCAATGGTGATGGCGATCGTCCACGCCGGGACCCATATCGCCAGCAAAGCCAGGGCGTGAACAAGGATTGCCCCGCCGGCTAAAAAAAAGGAGCGGCGCAGCCCGATGGTGATCGGGAACTGCACCGCTCTCTCCGTTTTTTCCGGCTTAAACGCGCTTGAACAGGACTGTGCCGTTGGTACCGCCAAAGCCAAACGAATTCGACAGGGCGGCATCGATCTTCATCGGACGGGCCTTGTTCGCGCAGTAATCGAGATCGCAGCGCTCATCCTGGTTGAAGATGTTGATGGTCGGCGGTGAAATCTGGTGATGAATGGCGAGCGTGGTAAATACCGCCTCGATCCCACCCGCGGCGCCGAGCAAGTGCCCGGTCATCGACTTGGTGGAATTCACGACCATATTCTTGACCGCATCGCCAAACGCACCCTTGACCGCCATCGTTTCGGCCACGTCGCCGAGCGGCGTAGAAGTGCCGTGGGCGTTGACGTATTGAATATCCGAAGGCGTCAGCCCGGCATTCTTGATCGCTGCGATCATGCAGCGACGGGCGCCATCGCCATCTTCGGAAGGCTGGGTCATGTGGAAGGCGTCCGCACTCATCCCATAGCCGCCGATTTCGGCGTAGATCTTGGCGCCGCGCGCCTTGGCATGCTCGTATTCTTCCAGCACCAGCACGCCAGCGCCTTCACCGAGGACGAAGCCATCCCGATCCTTGTCCCAGGGCCGGCTGGCGGTTTGCGGATCGTCGTTGCGGGTCGAGAGCGCACGTGCGGCGCAAAAGCCGCCCAGACCCAGCGGTGACAAAGTGCCTTCAGCGCCACCTGCGATCATCACGTCAGCATCGCCATACTCGATGATGCGCGACGCCTCGCCGACCGAATGAGTGCCGGTCGTGCAAGCCGTCACCAGCGCGATGTTGGGACCCTTGAAACCGTACATGATCGACAAATTGCCGGAAATCATATTGATGATCGATCCCGGCACGAAGAACGGCGATATCTTCCGGGCACCACCGGCGGTGTAGTCGTCCTTGGTCGTTTCGATCAGCGGCAGGCCGCCGATGCCCGAACCGATACACACGCCAATACGTTCCGCATCAGCGGCGTTCTCGCCCAACCCGGCGTCACGCACCGCCTGGATGCCGGCTGCGAGGCCATAATGGATGAAGGCATCCATCCGACGCGCATCCTTGGGTGAAAGGTAGGTGCCGATATCAAAGTTCTTGACCTCTCCGCCGAATTGCACCGGGAACGTCGAAACGTCGAAGCGGGTGATGGGAGCAATGCCAGATTGGCCGGCGACGATATTTTGCCAAGCCTCTTCGACGGTGTTTCCGACCGGAGAAACAATCCCCAAGCCGGTGATGACTACTCTGCGACGTGCCACGATAGACTCCGATGGTGGACATGCCAAGGCCGGCCGCAAAGGCCGGCCTTGGCAGAAAACCGGGAAAATGGATTACTTCTTGCTGGCAACGATATAGTCGATCGCCTGCTGAACCGTCGTGATTTTTTCGGCTTCTTCATCGGGAATTTCGCATTCGAATTCCTCTTCAAGCGCCATCACGAGTTCGACCGTGTCCAGCGAATCTGCGCCCAGATCGTCGACAAACGAAGACTCATTCTTGATATCCGCTTCGTTCACGCCGAGCTGTTCGGCGACGATTTTCCTGACACGCTCAATGATGTTATCCATTGACTAAGCTCCTTCCCTTTTGGGATATGAAAAAACAACGGGATTTTACCAAAAGCCGGCTACTTCGGAAATCAATCCATGTACATACCACCATTCACATGAATGGTGTTGCCGGTAACATAAGCAGCAGCAGGCGACGCCAAAAAGGCGACCGCTGCTGCCACGTCCTCGGGCGTGCCGGCGCGCCCCAACGGGATCGACGCCAGCATCGCATCGCGGTGCTTGTCTTCCAGTGCCTTGGTCATCGCGGTATCGATAAAGCCAGGCGCCACGCAGTTGACAGTGACGTTGCGCGGTCCGAGCTCACGGGCCAGAGCCCGACTCATACCGCCCACGCCAGCCTTGGAAGCACAGTAGTTGGCCTGCCCGGCATTGCCGGCATGGCCAACCACGGAAGTAATATTGATGATACGGCCGCTACGCGCCTTCATCATGCCGCGCATTACCGCGCGGGACATACGGAAGACGGCCTTCAGGTTGGTCTCCATGACCGCATCCCATTCCTCGTCCTTCATGCGCATGGCGAGATTGTCACGGGTGATCCCTGCGTTGTTGACGAGAATGGAAACATTCCCAAATTCCTTGTCGAGGCCGCCGACCACCGCATCGACCTGCGCCGCATCGCGGACGTCCATGACGACGCCGCGGCCGGTCATTGCGTTTTCGACGAGATAGGCCGAGATTTGTTCCGCACCGGCTTCATCCATGGCGGTACCAATGATCGTGGCGCCGTGACGGCCGAGTTCGAGGGCAATGGCTCGCCCAATGCCCTGTGGTGCGCCGGTGATGAGAGCGACCTGTCCTTGCAGCATGGTTTACTCCAGGTTGAGGTTGGATTCGATCGCGCCGGCATCGGCCAGCGCAATACCACTGACGCCATCGGCGCAACGCTTGGTCAGTCCAGCCAGAACCTTGCCGGGACCGCACTCGACCACCGTCGTCACGCCCATAACCGCCATTTTTTGTATGGTCTCTACCCAGCGCACGGGGTTGTAAGCCTGCCGCACCAACGCGTCCTTGATCCGGGAGGGGTCGGTTTCCATGGCGACGTCTACATTATTGATCACCGGAACCGACGGCGCCTTGAACTCCAGTTCGGCCAATCGGTTCGCCAGCTTTTCAGCCGCCGGTCGAATCAACGAGGAATGAAATGGTGCGGAAACCGGCAATGCCTTCACCAGTTTCGCGCCGCGAGCCTTGCAAGCAGCCATGGCACGCTCGACCGCCGTCTTGTGGCCGGCAATGACGGTTTGGCCAGCTGCGTTGAAATTGACGGCTTCGACAACCTCGCCCTGCGCCACTTCCATGCACGCTGCAATTAGTGCGTCATTATCCAGCCCCATGATCGCGGCCATGCCACCGGTTCCCAGCGGTACCGCTTCCTGCATGGCGGCTGCGCGCAAACGCACGAGGGGAACGGCATCCTCGAACGGAATGACACCGCCGGCGACGAGCGCCGAATATTCACCCAGGCTGTGCCCCGCGAATACGCGCGGCATTTTCCCGCCTTTGTCGAGCCAGAGGCGCCACGCCGCGATCGCGGCAGTCAACATCACCGGTTGGGTATTGACCGTCTGCGCCAATGCTTCCGCCGGTCCTTCGGCCACCAGTTGCCAAAGATCCTGACCCAGCGATTGCGAAGCGGCATCGAATGTCGAGCGCACCACTGCGGCGTCGCCATAGGCCGCCATCATGCCGACGCTCTGCGAGCCCTGGCCCGGAAAAACGAATGCAAACATGACCCATCCCCCCTTTTTTTAGAATTCCAGCAGCGCGGCGCCCCATGTGAAACCGCCGCCAACGCCCTCAAGCACGACCTTTTGACCTCTTTTGATCCGCCCGGCGCGTACGGCCTCGTCCAGCGCCAACGGCACGGAAGCTCCCGACGTATTGCCGTGACGGTCCACAGTAACCACGACGCGCTCGGGACCGATTCCCAATTTTTTTCCGGTCGCCTCGATGATACGGATGTTGGCCTGATGCGGAATCAGCCAATCGACCTGAGCGCTGGCGATCCCCGCAGCGGCACAAACTTCTTCCGCAACCTCGGCCAGAACCCGGACGGCGAACTTGAAGACCGCCTGCCCATCCATGCGCAGGAAAGGATCGCCGGTAACCTGCCCGCCGCAAACCTGGCCGGGAACGTTGAGAATGCCGTTCTGGCTGCCGTCGGCATGCATGGCGGTGGCGAGAATTCCGGGCTGGTCGGTGGCCTCGAGCACCACGGCACCGGCACCGTCACCAAAGAGTACACAGGTTCCGCGGTCCTTCCAGTCAAGAATGCGCGAAAAGACATCGACACCCACCACGAGCGCTTTCTTGTGGCTGCCTGAACGAATGAACTTTTCTGCGATTGAAAGCGCGTAGATAAAACCGGCGCAGACGGCCTGCACATCGAACGCCGCCGCTCCTTTATTGCCAAGCTTCGCTTGCAGAAGACAAGCGGTGCTTGGAAACACGAAATCCGGCGTTGAAGTGGCAACAACGATGAGGTCCAACTCATCAGCGTTCACTCCCGCCATCGTCAGTGCCCGCTGAGCCGCCTCATGCCCTAAATCGCTGGCGGTCGTGCCTTCCGCTGCCAGATAACGGCTACGTATCCCGGTACGGGTCACGATCCACTCATCGTTCGTTTCAATGCCACGCGCAGCCAGATCGTTGTTCGTTATCGGATTTCCCGGCAAATAGCTGCCGACCCCGGAAATTCGGGCAGATGTCACGCTGACTCCTCGCAAGTAGGTGCAGGGTTCATTCGATGGATGCGGTCGGCGATACGCTCGACGACGCGATTGCTGACGGCTTCGAAAGCGCGCTCGATCGCCTTGCCGAATGACGGAATATCCGCAGAGCCGTGGCTCTTGACGGAGATCCCCTTGAGGCCAAGAAGAATGGCGCCATTGTAGTGGCCGGGATCGACCCTCTTCTTGAAATGTTTCAATACTGGCATGGCGATCAAGGCCACCAACATAGTGAACAAATTGCGCCGGAATTCTTGCCGCAGAAAATGCGCCAGCATGCGAACAACCCCCTCGGACGCCTTCAGCGCGACATTACCGACAAAACCATCGCAAACCACCACGTCAGCCTCGCCCTGAAAAATGCCATCGCCTTCGACATTGCCGATGAAGTTGAGATCCGACGCCTTCATCAGGTCGGCCGCTGCCTTGACGACCTCGTTCCCCTTGATGTCTTCCTCGCCGATGTTGAGCAGGCCGACCGTCGGCCTTTCCTTGTGATCCACCGCCGACACCAGCATCGCGCCCATGATGCCAAACTGGAGCAAATGCTCGGCCGTGCAATCGACGTTAGCGCCGAGGTCGAGCATATGGACATGTCCGTGCATGGTCGGCAACTGGGGGCAGATGGCAGGGCGATCAATGCCCGGCAGCATCTTGAGGACGAACCGCGACATCGCCATCAGCGCCCCGGTATTGCCGGCCGATACACAAGCTTCGGCTTCACCCTGCTTGACCAGGTTGAGGGCGATGCGCATGGACGAGTTTTTCTTGTTTTTCAGCGCCAGGGATGGCGACTCATCCATGCCGACGACTTCGCTCGCATGCACGACACGCAAGCGTTCGCCATATGGATTTCCCGAAAGCTGGGCGGCGATATGCTCTTGTTGTCCAACCAGAATGAGCGACACTTCCCGATGGTTGTCGAGAAACCTGCAGGCAGCCGGAACCGTGACCGAAGGCCCGTGATCCCCGCCCATACAATCAATGGCGATGCGAATATTCATGGCAAAAGAAAAGGCAGACTCCCGGAACAACCGGGGCGCCTGCCTTAGCTGGGCAAATTACTCGCCTTTGCCCTTCAGGACCTTCTTGCCGCGGTAGATACCGGACGGCGACACATGGTGGCGCAAATGCACTTCACCAGTCGTCGGCTCAACGGCCAGCGGGGGCTTTTCCAGGAAATCATGGGCGCGATGCATGCCGCGCTTGGAGGGGGACTTCTTGTTCTGTTGAACGGCCATCTTTAAAACTCCATCAATTAACTCAGTTCAGCTTGCCTTTCAGCTTGGATAAGGCGGCGAACGGATTTATCCGTTCACCGGCTTCGGCCTCACTGGGCAAGCCACATTTTTCGTGCCGCGGCGCCACCGGCAAGGCCAGGAGAATTTCATCCTCGACCAAGGCCGCCACATCCACGGTTCCCGCCACCGGCAGAAAATCCCGGCTATCGTCTTCCAACTCGTCCTGCGTCAACTCGACGCCTTCGGGCAGCAGCACCAGGAGGCTGTCCACTTCCAGATCGAACTGAACCGATCCCAAGCAGCGCTGGCATGCCAGTGGCACGCTTCCGCTTATCCGAACCCGTAACTGGGATTGCCCCTGCCCGCCAAGACTGCCTTCGAGCCGGAAGAAAACTTCTCCCGTTACCTCTGTCAATAGATCATGAAGGCGCCCCAAGTCGGAAACCGGCAACGTTCCCTTGAGAACGCCGTTTTCCTTGGCGAAGGCAAAGCCATTGATCGCGAGTTGTTGCGACATAAACGGCGGATGATATTATTTTTGCGCTTTCAAGTCAAAACAAAGCTCCGCTTCAAGTATCGTACTCAAGTTATTGTCCTGACGGAATTTAATGAAAAAAACTATTGTGCTGGCCTCGACCTCGCCCTACCGGCGGGAACTGCTGGGCCGCCTCGGCCTGCCTTTTGAAATCGCCGATCCACGCGTCGATGAAATCGCTTTACCAGGTGAAGCGCCTGAATCGCTCGCCTTGCGCCTTTCCGAGGCCAAGGCACGGGCCGTGGCAAGCGAATATCCCGACGCGCTCATTATCGGCAGCGATCAAGTCGCCTTTTTCGACGGCCAGATTTTCGGAAAACCGGGTTCCCATTCGCGTGCAGTCGAACAACTGCGCACCCTTTCGGGTCGCACGGTCAATTTTTTCACCGGCCTTTGCCTGTTCGACAGCCAAAGTAATCATGCAGAAGTGCGCGGCGTGCCTACGTTAGTGACATTCCGGTCGCTGAGCTCCGTCGAAATCGAAAATTACCTGCAACGCGAACAACCCTATGGCTGCGCCGGGTCAGCAAAATCCGAGGGATTGGGGATCGCCTTGTTGCAGAAAATCGAGGGAGAGGACCCGAACGCATTGATCGGATTGCCGTTGATCGCCCTGTGCGAAATGCTCCGCACCTCGGGAATCGATATCCTGTGAAAACCGGTACCCTTTACCTGATTCCAGTGCCGCTCGGCGTCACTCCGCCCGATGCGGTCCTGCCGGCGCCGGTTATCGCCGCCATTCGGCCTTTGACTCATTTCGTCGTTGAGAACGCCAAGTCCGCACGCGCCTTCCTCAAGGCAGTGGGTACCGAGCACCCCTTGCAGACCCTGGAACTCGAAGAACTCAATGAACATACCCCGAGCAGCGAGTTAACGCGGCTCATGGCGCCACTCAAATCCGGGGCCGATGTCGGATTGCTTTCGGAAGCCGGCTGCCCGGCAGTCGCCGATCCCGGCGCCGATCTCGTGGCACTCGCCCAACAGGAAGGCATCCGTGTCGTCCCGCTTATCGGCCCCTCTTCACTGTTGCTTGCGCTCATGGCCTCCGGCCTCAACGGCCAGCGCTTCGCCTTCCAGGGTTACCTGCCGGCGAAGGAGGAAGAACGCCGGAAGACCCTCATAAGCCTTGAGACGGAGTCGAGAAAGCAGCAGCAGACGCAGATTTTTATCGAGACGCCTTATCGTAACCGGCAAATGTTCGACGCCATCCTGCGCAGTGGCCAACCCGCCACTCGTCTGACCGTGGCAACCGACCTGACGTTGCCAACCGAACAGATCGTGACCCTTCGGATTGCGGAGTGGAAAAAAAGGACGCCACCCGAAA
>JAPUEC010000232.1:558-5402 GCA_027492775.1 Rhodocyclaceae bacterium | reverse complement strand
GCGACGGGCAAAAAAAATCCCAACCGATAAGGGTTGGGATTTCAAATATTGGTGGAGGCGGGGGGGATCGAACCCCCGTCCGCAAGCCCTAGACAGCCAGATCTACATACTTAGTCCGGTCAATTGGGTTTTAACCTTGGCGCGCCGGCCGAACAGGCTCGCTTCAGGCGATCCGCTAGGTTTTCGAGAGTGGCCGCGCAGCAAGACCAATCCTTATCTGATGTAAATGACACTGCTGCGAACCTTTGGTCCTTTGGGCTTGCGCCCTGGGGAGGTATCGCCCGGCCCATCAGAGAACCGGAGCAGCGCTCACCGGTGTTTAAGCGGCGAGAGCGAAACGCTCGTCGTTGGCGTTTACTAGATTCCAGATGGATTTACGAGGTGACTGGTCCTCGGTATGCACTGCACTGCTTCGTGACCCACGTCGAAGCCATGTCGCCCCCATTGAGCGATCCCTTGAGACCGGGCACGCGACAACGAGTTCCGACATCTTACACGCGTCCGCCGCTTTTGGCGTTCAGCTCTCGGTATTGAGTTTTTCCAGCGCTTCCCGGAGCTTGCCCGGCTCGTCCAGCCGCAGCATGCGGCGGACTTGCGGTGCGAGTTCGTGAATATCGGATTTCACCACGCGGCTTTTGACTTCCAGGATCTGGGAGGGGTGCATGGAGAAGTTGCGCAACCCCATGCCGAGGAAGAGACGCGTCAAGTCCGCGTCACCGGCCAATTCGCCGCAAACCGAGATCGGCACATTAACCTTCTCGGCGCTGGTGTTTGCATGAGCCAGCAGCATGAGGACGGCCGGGTGGAGCGGGTCGTAGAGGTTGGCCACCTGCTCGTCCATGCGGTCGATGGCGAGGGTGTATTGGATGAGGTCGTTGGTGCCGATGGAGAGGAAATCGAGCCGACGCAGGAAGAGGCCGATGGCCAGCGCGGCGGCGGGGATTTCGATCATGCCGCCGATTTGCACGCCCTCGTCGAAGGCGATGCGCTCGCCCCGGAGGCTCGATTTGGCCTGCTCGATCGCCGCCAGCGTCTGGTCGATCTGGTGGGCGTGCGAGAGCATGGGCACGAGAATCTTCAGCTTGCCGTAGCGCGAAGCCCGCAGCATGGCGCGTAACTGGGTCTGGAACATGCGCGGCTCGGAAAGCGAGAGCCGGATGGCGCGTCGACCGAGCGCCGGGTTGGTCTGGACGCGCGCCACGTCGACGCTCTTGTCGGCGCCGAGATCGAAGGTGCGAATGGTGACGGGCCGCCCTTCCATGCCCTTGACCACCTTGCGGTAGGCTTCGAACTGCTCGTCCTCGTCGGGCATGTCGCCGCGGCCGAGGAAGAGGAATTCGCTGCGGAAAAGCCCGATGCCGTCGGCGCCCGCTTCGAGCGCCTGGCCGATGTCGTTGGGCAGCTCGATATTGGCGAGCAGGGAGACCTCGACGCCGTCGAGCGTTTCGGACTTGGTGGTCTTGAGGCGCTTGAGCTTGTTGCGCTCGAGTTCCATCTGCTCCTTGCGCAGCCGGTATTCCTCGAGCACGCGCGCGTCGGGATTGACGATGACGACGCCGCGCAGGCCATCGACGATGAGCAATTCGCCGTCGCGGATGAAGGAGCGGGCGTTGGCGAGGCCGACAATGGCCGGAATGGCCATGCTCCGCGCCAGGATGGCGGTATGCGAAGTGGCGCCGCCGACATCGGTGATGAAGGCGGCGAAGCGGTGTTCCTTGAAGGCGATGGCGTCGGTGGGGGAAAGATCGTGGGCGACGACGATCAGCGCCTCCTTCACCCCTTTGTTCGGACGCAGCCCGAAGCGGCCCGGGTCGCCGAGCAGTTCCTTGACCACGCGCTCGACAACATGGACGACGTCGAACTTGCGCTCGCGCAGGTAAATGTCCTCGAACTGCTCGAATTGCTCGACCAGGTGCTCCATCTGCTGCACTAGCGCCCATTCGGCGTTGCAGCGGCGTTCGCGGATGATCTGCTTGGGCACCTCGACCAGTTCCGGGTCGGAGAGGAACATGACGTGCAGGTCGATGAAGGCGGTCAGCTCGGCCGGCGCGCTGCCGGCGTTCTGCTTCATTGCCGTCAGTTCCTCGCGCACCGTGCGCACGGCCGCGTCGAAGCGCTCGATTTCCTTGTCCACCTGACGCTGGGAAATGGTCATGTGGGCCACTTCCAGCGTTGCGTGCGACATCAGCGTCGCCCGCCCGATGGCGATGCCGCGCGAAATGCCGAGTCCGTGAAGGGTAAAACTCATGAGCGGTTCTTGAAGCGTTCGATCATCCGGTTATTCGGTTTCGCCAAATTTGTTGGCGATCAATTCCAGCAAGGCGTCCATCGCCGCCTGCTCGTCGGCGCCGTCAGTTTCGACGATGATTTGCGAGCCTTTGCCGGCGGCCAGCATCATCACCCCCATGATGCTCTTGGCGTTGATCCGGCGCGCGCCCTTGGCGAGCCAGATTTCGCACTTGTAGCGGCCGGCAAGCTGCGTCAGCTTGGCGGAAGCGCGCGCATGCAAGCCCAGCTTGTTGGTGATTTCGATTTCGCGGCTCAGCATCTATACATCTCTCAATAAGTTGAAGACGCCATCGCGGGCGCCACTCATGGCTTTTGCCACCATCGTCTCCATTCCTTTTTCGCGGTAGGTCAGCGCCCGCAGCAACATCGGCAGGCTGACCCCGGCGACGCCCTCGACCCGGCCCGGCTCCAGCAGCTTGATGGCCAGATTGGAGGGCGAAGCGCCAAAAATATCGGTCATGACCAGAACACCATTGCCTTCATCCACCAGCGTGACCATATCGCGGGCGAGCGGCAGAAGGTCGAGCGGATCGTCCTGCGCCGAGACGCCGAGCTGGTTGAGCAGCGGCGGCCGTTTGTTGAGCACATGACAGGCGTTTTGCACCAGCGCTTCGCCGAAACTGCCGTGGGTGATGAGTAATATTCCGATCATGATTCGATTCTAACCCAAGGAAAGCGCCCTGCTGGCATCAGCCGGAGACGGTGACGACGATCTCGCGCCGATGCGACTCGGTGCGGTGCTCCCAGAGAAAAATCCCCTGCCAGGTTCCGAGCAGCAAGCGGCCTCCGGCGACCGGAATCTGCAGGCTGCAGCCCGCCAGAACGGCCCGGGCGTGGGCCGCCATGTCGTCGGCGCCCTCGGTGTCGTGGCGGTAGGCCGGGTCGCCGTCGGGCGCCAGGCGCCCGAAGATGGTTTCGAGGTCGCGCCGCACGTCGGGATCGGCGTTTTCGGTGAGCAAGAGCGAGCAACTGGTATGGCGAACGAAAACATTCGCCAGCCCGATATCGACCCCGCTCGCGGCCACCGCTTGCGCCACCCGCGCCGTGATGTCGCCGCTGCCGCGGCCCTGGGTCGTCACGGTAAATCGGCTTTGATGCATCATCGCCGGCTCACCACGACGATGCCCGCCACCACCAGCACGGCACCGATCATCTGTTCGAGCGAAATCGCCTCGCCCAGCAGCCACCAACCGAAAAAGATGGTGAGCAAAGGCCCGAGCATGCTGGTCATGGCCGTGCGTCCGGCGCCAATGCGGCGGATGGCTTCGGAAAGCGCATACACGGGCGCCACGGTCGAGAACACCGCCATGGCGATGCTCCAGCCGTATACCGGCAGCGGCTGCTCCAGGGTGGCGAGCGAATGCGTCAGGGCGAAATGCAGGAAGATGCCACCGCTCGAAACGAGCATGGCGAGCGTGGTGAAGCGGGTTGCGCCCAAGCGACGGATGAGGCCCTCGGTGCCGGCCAGATAACCGGCGTAACAAATGCTGGAAGCGAAGACCAGGGCGCTGCCGAGAATGACCGCGTCGAGCTGGCCGAAACGCAGGTCGTGGGCGAAGGCAAGCGCGATACCGCCGTAGCACAGCGCCATCGACCAGCCCTTCCTGGCGGTGAAGGCCTTGCCCTGGAAGAAGACGCCGATGAGGATGGTCAGGGTCGGGTAAGTGAACAGGATCAGCCGTTCCAGCCCGGCGGTGATGTATTGCAGGCCGAGAAAATCGAAGATGCTGGCGCCGTAGAAGCCGAGCATACCCATGATCAGCAGCCGGCCGCGGTCGCCCCAGGTGAGCGGCGGCGCCTCGCCGCGCGAGGCCAGCCAGACGCCGAGAAATAGGGGCAGCGAGATTCCCATGCGCAGGGTGAGCAGGGTCACCGCATCGACGCCGTAAGGATAAGCGAGCTTGATGAAGATCGCCTTGAGCGAATAGCCGAGCGCCGACAGCGCGGCCAGGAAGAGGCCCCAGCGGATGCCGGCGTGGTCGGTCATCGCCGTCGACCGCCGCCGAGAATGGACCCGAGCACCCCACGGATCACCTGCCGCCCGACTTCCGAGCCGATGGCGCGGGCGGCGCTCTTGGCCAGCGCCTCGCCCACGCCTTGGCGGCGTGAATTGCCGCCGCCGAGGACGCCGCCCAGCATGTCGCCCAAGCCGCCAAAGAAGCCGCCCGAGGATGGCGCTTCGGCCGGTGCGGCGGTGGGCGCGCCACCAGTGGGCTGGCCGGCCGGCGGCGCTGCCGATGCGGGCGCGGCCGCGGCGCGGCCCTTGAGCTTTTCGTAGGCCGATTCGCGGTCGAGCGTCTGTTCGTAGTGGCCGAAGAGCAAGGATGCTTCGATCGCCGCCTTGCGTTCTTCCGCCGCCAGTGGCCCGATGCGCGAGGCCGGCGGCAGGATGAAGGCGCGCTCGACGATGGTCGGCCGGCCTTTTTCGTCGAGGAAGGAAATCAGCGCCTCGCCAACCCCGAGTTCGGTGATGGCGGTTTCGGCGGAAAACTTGGGGTTCGGGCGCAGCGTCTCAGCGGCGGTCTTGACCGCCTTCTGGTCGCGCGGCGTAAAGG
>JAPUEC010000232.1:0-548 GCA_027492775.1 Rhodocyclaceae bacterium | reverse complement strand
CGGAGGGCGTGCTGGACGCGGTTGCCCAACTGGCCGAGGACCGAATCCGGCACGTCGAGCGGGTTCTGGGTAACGAAATAAATGCCGACGCCCTTGGAGCGGATCAGGCGCACCACCTGCTCGATCTTTTCCAGCAGGGCCGGCGGCGCTTCGTTGAAGAGCAGGTGCGCCTCGTCGAAGAAGAAAACGAGCTTGGGTTTGTCCAGATCGCCGGCTTCCGGCAACTGCTCGAAGAGCTCGGCCATCAGCCAGAGCAGGAAGGTGGCGTAGAGGCGCGGCGAATTGAGCAGCTTGTCGGCGGCCAGGACGTTGATCCAGCCGCGCCCGTCGCCGTCGGTCTGCATGAGGTCGGCGATGTCGAGCATGGGTTCGCCGAAGAAAACGTCGCCGCCCTGCTCCTCCAGACTCAAGAGATTGCGCTGGATGGCGCCGATGGAGGCAGCCGAGATGTTGCCGTATTCGGTGGTGAAGTCTCGGCAGTTGTCGCCGACATGCTGGACCATGGCGCGCAGGTCCTTAAGGTCGAGCAGCAGCAGGCCGTTGTCGTC
>JAPUEC010000231.1 GCA_027492775.1 Rhodocyclaceae bacterium | reverse complement strand
GCATGCGGCCGGCGATCATGTAGGTCACCGTTTCGAAGCCGCGATGCGGATGGTCGGGAAAGCCGCCGATGTAATCGTCCGGATCCTCGTTGCGGAAGGCGTCGAACATCAGGAAGGGATCGAGCCGGCGCTGTAGGTGATGCGTCAGCACCCGTGTCAGCCGTACGCCGGCGCCATCGGAAGTCGGAACGCCGTGGACGACACGCTCGATGACCCGGAACCCGGTAACAGGATCGCGAAGACTGTTCATGACATGCACTCCTTAAATTCCGCCGGCTGCGCCGACATTCACTGAGCCCGCCGATCAGGCAAAAAGTTCATCCAGATAGGATTCCGCTTCGGCAAACGCCTTTCCGGCGGCTTCGGCGCCCATGGACAAGCCCTCGGCAAAAACCAGTTCGACATCGGTCATGCCGAGGAAACCGAGGACGCTCTTGAGGTATGGCACTTGTGAATCGGCCGGCGTTCCCCGATAGAGTCCCCCGCGAGCGAGTGCGAGATAGATCTTCTTGCCCTTGAGCAAGCCTTCGGGGCCGTTCTCGGTATAGCGGAAAGTGACTCCCGCGCGGGCAATGGCGTCTATCCAGGTCTTGAGCTGCACCGGCACACCGAAGTTGTACATCGGCACACCGATGACGATAGCGTCGACAGACTGCACTTGCGCGATGAGTGCATCATCGAGCGCGACCCGGGCAGCCTGCTCGGGGGTCCGCTGCTCGGACGGCGTGAAGAGCGCCGTCAGCGCCGGTTCGTCGAGCACGGGATGCGGATGGGTGGCGAAATCGCGCAGTTCGACGCTCGCCCCGGGATGTTGCGCCTTCAGGCGAGCGGTGATGGCGTCGGCGAGACGCGTGGAATTGGCTCCGGCGGAGCGGGCGCTGGCGTTCAATTGCAGGATTCTCATGATCGTTTTCTCCATTGGGAGGAAAAGAACCGGCGGTTGCCGATCGCATGAGTGAATCGTATTAGGCACGCCAACGCTGCGGAAGCCGTCAAAACGGGTATGATTGTTCCATTATTGCAACGATTCCTAAATCATGGCGATCGACGCCGACGACCTTATCCTCTTCGCCCACATCATCGAAGCCGGAAGTTTTGCCCGCGCCGCCCAGCGCATCGGGCTGCCGAAGTCGACCCTGTCGCGGCGCATTACCGCCTTGGAAGCCAAGCTCGGCGAGCGCCTCATCACCCGCAGCACGCGCCGCCTGGCGATCACGGAATTGGGCGAACGGATGCTCGATCACGCCAAGCGATTGCTGGAAGAAACTGAGGCCGCGGCGGCGCTGGCCCAAAACCGGCAAGGCGCGCCACGCGGCTTGTTGCGTGTTTCGCTGCCGCCCGATTTCGCGGATATGGATTTAACGCCATTGATTCTCCAATACGCCGCGAGCTATCCCGAGGTCAGGCTGGAACTGGACCTCTCTCCGCGGCGGGTGGACCTGCTGGCGGAACGCTTCGACATTGCGGTGCGCGTCGCCAACCGCCTGCCCGACGATAGCGCGCTGGTGGCGCGCAAACTCCGCGAATGGCGGAACGGCCTCTATGCCAGCCCGGCTTACCTGCTCCGCTATGGCACTCCCTCGCAACCGGCCGAGTTGCTCGATCACATCGGTCTTCGCATGATCAGCGGCCGTGGCGAAATCCTGCCCTGGCGGCTGACGCGGGGCAACGAGGAATGGGAAGGCATCCCCAACGGCCCGGTGGCCGCGAATTCGCCACGACTGCAACGTGATCTCGCCGCGCATGGCCTTGGGATCGTCGGGCTGGATGACGTCTTCGCCGGCCCCTGGGTCGCTCAAGGATTGCTGACGCGCGTTTTGCCCGAGTGGGAGCTTCCTCCGGTGCGCATCTGGTGCGTCACCATCGGCCGCCGACTGCTGCCGACGCGAACCACTGCCTTTATCGCCATGCTCCAGGAAATGCTGGATAAGACGACGTGGTGAATAGCGCAGTCGTTGCCAAGCAGGGCGGATGGGTCTGCCCATATAACGTTATGCTATAAACACCTAACTCGATATTCTTTTATCGTTGGTTTCCCACTGCTACCATCGCCGCATCGCAATCAAGGCATGGGCATGGACGGTCTTTACATACTCTCGGGCTTCGCTGTCGGCGCCATTGTCGGATTGACGGGCGTGGGCGGCGGCTCGCTCATGACACCGCTCCTCGTCCTGCTCTTCGGCATTCACCCGGCCACCGCCGTTGGCACGGACCTTCTTTATGCATCCTTGACCAAGGCCGGCGGCACCGTCGCCCATGGACGCAAGGGCCATATCAACTGGCGCCTTACCGGGCTCCTGGCGCTGGGCAGCATTCCCGCGGCGGCGCTCACCATTTTTGCGCTTTCGCACCTGCCGCGCCAAAGCCCGGAGATGACTCATCTTATTTCCATCGGGCTGGGAATCGCGCTGTTGCTCACCGCCGTCTCCATCGTCTTCGGGCGGCAGCTGCGGGACTACGCCGCGGGGCATGACGAAACCCATTGGCGCCACGTTCATCTGGATCGCCTGACGGTGGCCACCGGCGCCGTCCTGGGCGTGCTTGTTTCCGTTTCCTCCGTCGGCGCCGGCGCCCTTGGCGTCGCGGCGCTGTTCTTTCTTTACCCCAAACTTTCGCCGACCAATATTGTCGGTTCAGATATCGCCCATGCCGTTCCGTTGACCATGGTCGCCGGCCTGGGCCACTGGTGGCTGGGCAGCGTCGATTGGTCGCTGCTCGGCAGTCTGCTCATCGGCTCCCTGCCTGGAATCTGGGTCGGCAGCCACTTGTCCGCCAAGGTCCCGGAGCGTATCCTGCGCCGCCTGCTCGCCGCCATGCTCATTCTGATCGGCGGCAAGCTGATCATCGCCTGAGGAGTACTCGATGTACCGTTACGATTCCTACGACCGCACCATCGTCCGCCAACGTGTCGAGCAATTCCGCGATCAGGTGGCACGCTGGAAATCCGGCGAACTCACCGACGATGAATTCCGTCCGCTGCGGTTGCAAAACGGCCTTTACATCCAGCGCCACGCGCCCATGTTCCGCATCGCCGTGCCCTACGGCATGCTCTCCAGCACGCAACTGCGCAAGCTGGCCTTCATCGCCCGCACCTACGACAAGGGCTATGGCCACTTTTCGACCCGCCAGAACCTGCAACTCAACTGGCCGAAGATCGAGGACGTTCCGGATATGCTCGGCCATCTGGCGGACGTGGAAATGCACGCCATTCAGACCTCCGGCAACTGTATTCGCAACATCACCACCGACCATTTCGCCGGCGTCGCGCCCGATGAAATTCTCGATCCCCGGCCGCTGGCCGAAATCCTGCGCCAGTGGAGCACCTTCCATCCGGAATTCGCCTTCCTGCCGCGCAAGTTCAAGATTGCGGTCTCCGCCACCAAGGACGACCGCGCCGTCACCTGGTTCCACGACATCGGCCTCCATCTGAGCACCGACGAGGACGGGCAGGCGGTTTTCCGTGTGCTGGTCGGCGGGGGCCTCGGCCGCACGCCGATCCGTGGCCAGGTGGTGCGGGAAGCGCTGCCCTGGAAGCACATCCTGACTTACTGCGAGGCCATCCTGCGCGTCTATAACCGCTATGGCCGGCGCGACAACATGTTCAAGGCGCGCATCAAGATTCTGGTCCAGGCGCTCGGCGTCGAGGAATTCTCGCGCCAAGTGGAAAACGAGTGGGCCTATCTCAAGGACGGCCCCTCCACCCTGACCCAGGCCGAATACGATCGCGTCGCCGCGCACTTCCCACCGCCCGCCTACGAAAAGCTCTCCGACGACGGCGGGCTGGCAGTGCAGCGCGACGCCGACAAGGCCTTTGCCCGCTGGCTGGAGCGCAATACCCATCCGCACCGCGTTGCCGGCTACACCGCCGTCACGCTCTCGCTCAAAAAGCACGGCCAGGCACCCGGCGACATCACCTCCGACCAGATGGACACGGTGGCCGATCTGGCCGACCGCTACAGCTTCGGCGAACTGCGCGTGGCGCACGAGCAGAACCTCATCCTCGCCGACGTCAAGCAAGGCGATCTCCAGGCGCTGTGGCAGGAAGTGCGCGCCGCCGGGTTGGCGACGCCGAACATCGGCCTCCTGACCGACCTCATCTGCTGCCCGGGCGGCGACTTTTGCGACCTCGCCAACGCCAAGTCCATCCCCATCGCCAAGGCCATCCAGCAGCGCTTCGACGATCTCGACTACCTCTTCGACATCGGCGAAATCGAAATCAACATCTCGGGTTGCATCAACGCCTGCGGCCATCACCACGTCGGCCACATCGGCATCCTCGGGGTCGACAAGAACGACCAGGAGTTCTACCAGGTGACGCTCGGCGGCCGGCAGGGCAACAATGCCCAGTTGGGCAAGGTCATCGGCCCCTCTTTCTCGGCGGCCGAGATGCCGGATGTGATCGAAAAGACCATCCAGGTCTATCTTGCCAACCGCCACGAGGACGAGCGTTTCATCGACACCCTCGACCGCATCGGTCCCGAGCCCTTCAAGGACAAGGTCTATGAAGGCAAGGTGCGCGGCGGCCGACGCAATGAGAAGGAGCTGGTCAATGTCTAAGATCATCCTCAACCGCGCCGTCGTCGAGGACGACTGGCAGACTCTGACGCTCGCCGAGGGCGAAACCCCGGAAAGCGTCGCCGTGCCAGCCGGCAAGATCATCTTCCCGCTTGCCGTCTGGCTGGCCCGGCGCGAGGAAATCATCGCCTCCCACCCGGAAATCGCCGTCTGGCTCGATTCGCATGAGGATCCGGCGCCACTGGCGCCCGAGTTCACCAGCTTTGAGCTGATCGCCGTCAACTTCCCCAAGTTCACCGACGGCCGCGGCTACTCCACCGCCCGCCTGCTGCGCTCGCGCTACGGCTGGGACGGCGAATTGCGCGCCATCGGCGACGTGCTGCACGACCAGCTCTTCTATATGAAGCGCGTCGGCTTCGACACCTTTGCCATGAAAGCCGGCAAGGATATCAAAGGCGCCGCAGCCAAGGCCTTCGACACCTTCACCGAGTGCTACCAGACGGCCGTGGATCAGAAGCAGCCGCTATTCCGCCGGAGGACGGCATGAATTCGCCTCTGCGCCCCCCGGTGCAAAATCCCGGCATCCGGCCGGCGCTGACCGACGAACTGGTGCAGCAGGTCAAGGCCAAGGCCGAAGCCACGCTTGCGCTGCTTTCCAACGTCAGCCGCGATTTCTCGCCCGCCGTTTTCGCCAGCAGCCTCGGCGCCGAGGATATGGTGATCACCGATCTCATCTGCCGCAACGCTCTGCCGATCGAAATCTTCAGTCTCGATACCGGCCGGCTGCCTGGCGAAACCTACACGCTCATGGCCGAGACCGAGGCGCGCTACGGCCGCAAGCTCAACGTCTATTTCCCGCGTCATGAGGCAGTCGAGGATTATGTCCGCGCCAATGGCGTCAATGCCTTCTACGACAGCATCGACCTGCGCAAGGCCTG
>JAPUEC010000230.1 GCA_027492775.1 Rhodocyclaceae bacterium | reverse complement strand
AACCGGTTTCCGGATTGCCTCCGCTGTTGCCGACGCTGGCAACGGTTTCGCCTCCCCGGACGGTTTCACCCACTTGCTTCAAGAGTGATTCATTGTTGCCATAAATCGACAGATAGGCGTCGCCGTGGTCGATGATCAAGAGATTGCCGAAGCCGCGCATCCATTCGGCGAAAACCACGCGTCCATTGCTCACCGCCTTGACTTCGCTGCCGGCGCCGGCGCGAATGAAAACACCCTTCCATACGCCGCCGCCCTCACGTGCCGTGCCGAAACGGCCGATAACGGCGCCCCGCGCCGGCAGGCGCAGACTGCCCTTCAATTTGGCGAATGCACCGTTGCTGGCGACGGGATCTTGTTGATTTTCCGGTTCGACAACGGCTGGCCGTGTCGGTTCGCGCCCGCCTTCCTTGGGCTCCGGGTGCGGACGCGGCTTGGGCTTGGCGGCGCGCGCCGCCAATATCTTCGAAAGACGCTCCACCAATTGTGACAACCGCTTCTCGTCCTGCTGCAAATGGCCGATTTCCTTGCGCTGCCCGGCGATGCGCCCGGAAATCTCGTTCAGCACGGTCTTGCGTTCGGCGCGTTGCTTGAGCAACTGGTTATGGCGTTGGGTCTGCCCGGCCTCGACTTCGGCCAGTTCGGCCGCTTGATCCTTGGTATCCTCGGCGAGCGCCTGCTTCTTCTCGAGCGTGGCCTGCATTTCGGCGAGCAATTCGGTGCGCGCCTTGGCGATGGCCGCCACGTAGACCATGTCGCGCGCCAGTTGATTGGGATCGCCGCCATTGAGCATGAGTTGGAGCGAATCCGGCGCGCCCTGCACATACTGCCGGTAAAGCAGCTTTTCCAGCTGCGCCTGCTGTTGGCCGAGCGTGGTTTCGAGCGCCCTGGATTGTCGGTCGAGGTCCTTCAAGGTCGCCTGCAGGGCATTGCGCTCGGCGGCAAGATCCCGCAACTCGCGCTGAAGCGTCGAGATTTCCCGTTCCGATTCGCGCAGACGGTCCGCGGCATGGGCCCGATGGCTTTCGCTGGCCGCCAGTTCCTTGCGCATGGCTTCGATGCGCCCGCGAAGTTCGGTGAGATCAGCCTGCTTGGCGGCGATTTCCGGCTTGACCGGCTTTTTCTGCCGCGCTGCGCCGGCGGCACTCGAAAAGACAAGGGCGGCCCCGAGCAGCGCCGCCCCGATCCACGCCGCCGGGCGGGCGTTACTTCGATTTGGCCTGGTTCGCAACGGCTTCGGCGGCTTTCCGGGCGGCTTCCGGATCACCCAGGTAATAACTCCGGATCGGCTGGAGATCGGCATCGAGTTCGTAGACGAGCGGGATGCCGGTCGGGATGTTGAGGCTGACGATTTCCTCGTCCGAAATCTTGTCCAGGTATTTGACCAGCGCCCGAATGCTGTTGCCGTGGGCGGCGACGATGATGCTTTGCCCGGACTTCACCGCCGGGGCGATGACATCTTCCCAGTAGGGGATGAAGCGGGCGACGGTGTCCTTGAGGCATTCGGTCGCGGGCAGGGCGGAGGTGGCGAGATGCCGATAACGATCGTCGAAGCGCGGGTGGCGTTCATCGTCGAGCGCCAGCGGCGGCGGCGGAACATCATAGCTGCGGCGCCATTGCAGGATTTGCGCTTCGCCGAACTGGGCCGCCATCTCCGTCTTGTTGAGGCCCTGGAGGTTGCCGTAATGGCGTTCATTCAGGCGCCACGAGCGCTGGACGGGAATCCAGAGGCGATTCATTTCGTCCAAGGCGAGGAAGAGGGTGCGGATGGCACGCTTTAACACCGACGAGAAGGCGAGATCGAAGGCAAAACCGGCTTCCTTCATCAATTTTCCGGCGGCGCGGGCTTCTTCGACGCCCTTCTCCGTCAGGTCGACGTCGGTCCAGCCGGTGAAGCGGTTTTCTTTGTTCCAGGTGGATTCGCCGTGGCGCAGCAATACGATTTTGTACATGGTGGGGAAAGATGTGTGTTGGGCAAACTTGTATTTTATAATGATCCGTTAAAGCAATTAAAACCAAGTCGCAAATTCAGGGGGCGGTAATCTTGGAGTCTTCAATTTTTAGCTTGATCGAAAAGCAGGAGCACATCGAGATGGCAGCGCGGGCGCTGAAGGCGATCGCGCACCCGTTGCGCCTGAAAATTCTTTGCGTGGTCGGCGACCAGGAAGCATGCGTGCAGGAAATTGTTGATGCGGTCGGTACCTCGCAAAGCAATATTTCCCAGCACTTGGCCATCCTGCGTGAAAAAGGCGTGCTGCTGACTCGCAAGAACGCCAACCGTGTTTACTATCGCATCGGCGATGCCCGCATGCTGCAATTGATCGGCATGATGCGCGAAGTATTCTGCAGCACGCCGAAATCCGTCTGACTTTCCCCTGGAGCAACATGGAATTCCTGCAACAAAACATACTTCTCATCGCCGTCGCCATCCTTAGCGGCATCGGCCTCGTCTGGCCCGTGCTGCGCCCGTCCGGCGCCAAGACGGTGAGCCCCACCGAAGCTACCATGCTCATTAACCGCGAGGATGCCGTGATCCTCGACGTTCGGGAGACCGAGGAATATGCCAAGGGCCATTTGCTCGATGCGCGCAATATTCCCGCTTCGAAGATCAAGGACCGCATCGGCGAACTCGAGAAATTCAAGGAGCGTCCGCTCATCGTCTGCTGCGCGACCGGGGTTCGTTCCGCCAGCGCCTGCGGCGAACTGAAAAAGCTCGGCTTCCTCAAACTCTTCAATCTTGCCGGCGGCACCGAAGCGTGGAAAACCGCGGGTCTTCCGCTCAAGAAGGGAATGCGCTGATGCAGAAAGTACGCATGTATACGACGGCGGTATGCCCTTATTGCATCCGTGCCAAGCAATTGCTGACGGCGCGCGGCGTCGATGCAATCGAAGAAATTCGCGTCGATCTCCAGCCCGAGCAGCGTGAAGAAATGATGCAGAAAACGCATCGCCGCACGGTGCCGCAAATTTACATCGGCGACACCCACGTCGGCGGTTGCGACGATCTCTACGCCCTCGACGCCGCGGGCAAACTCCTGCCGCTGCTGGCGGCGGAAACCGGTCACTAACCTCAACACTGAAAGAGAAACAATGGAACAGAACCAAGGGCCGGTCTTCGGCATTGAAAAAGTCTATGTCAAGGACCTCTCCGTCGAAGTGCCGAACGCGCCGCAAATCTTCCTCGAGCAAGAGGCACCGCAGGTGGAGGTGCAGCTCAATACGACGGGCGACGCCATCGGTGAAGGCGCCTATGAAGTCGTCCTGACCGTCACCGTCACCGCCAAGATCGGCGAAAAGACCGTTTTCCTGGTCGAAGTCGGCCAAGCCGGCATTTTCCGCATCCTCAACGTTCAGGAAGACCAGATGGAGCCGCTGATGGCCGTCGCTTGCCCGAACATTCTTTTCCCCTACGCCCGCGAAGTGATCTCCGACGTGGTGACGCGCGCCGGCTTCCAGCCGATGGTGCTGCAGCCGGTCAATTTCGAATCGATCTACATGGCACGTCTGCAAGAGCGCGAGCAGGCCGCCGGCGCCCAACCGGCTTCGCTGCAATGAAAGTCGGCCGCCTGATCGTCTTGGCCGCTGCCGCGTTTGCGGCACTGCCGGCTGCCGCGCTGGATTATCGCGCGGTGGAAGCGTCGGCGGCCGTGCTCTACGATACCCCCTCGCAAAAGGGCAAGAAGCTCTACATCGTGCGCCAGCACACGCCGCTGGAAGTGGTGGTGCGGCTCGATGGCTGGAGCAAGGTGCGCGATGCCGAGGGGACATTGGCCTGGATCGAGGCCAAGGCTTTGTCCGATCGCCGGTACGTCGTCGTCACCGCCAGCCGGGCGGAAATCCGCAAGACCGCCGCAGCCGAGGCGCCGCTCGCGTTCGAGGCGGAGAAATGGGTCGCGCTCGAATTGCTCGAAGCGCCTACCGCTGGCTGGGTCAAGGTCAAGCACACCGACGGCACCATCGGCTACGTCAAGTCTATGCAAGTCTGGGGCTTGTGAATCTCACGATCCTCGCGGCCGGCGCCTGGGGCACCGCGCTGGCGATCGCGTTCAGCGATCAGCACCGCGTGACCTTGTGGACGCACGAGGCCGATGTCGCCGAAGCCATCCGCAACGATCGCGAGAACACCCGCTACCTTCCAGGCTATCGCCTGCCCGAAGGTATCTGCGTATCATCGGATTTCGAACAGGCCATTGCCGATGCCGACCTGCTGATCGTGGCCACGCCTATCGCCGGTTTGCGGTCGACCGTCGAGGCGATCCGCGATGCCGGGAGCCGGCTGCCGCTGCTCTGGGTCTGCAAGGGCTTCGAGGCTGAGACCGGACTTTTGCCCCATCAGGTCGTTCAGGAGTTGGTCGACGGCAGCCTCGTCTATGGCGCGTTGTCCGGCCCCAGTTTTGCCGCCGAGGTGGCTGCCGGGCAACCGACGGCGGTAGTGCTCGCGACCGGCAATGCCGAATCCGCCGGCAAGCTCGCGCGGGAACTGCATTGCGGCCGTCTGCGCATTTATGCCAACGATGATCTGGTCGGCGTTGAAGTCGGCGGCGCGGTCAAGAATGTTCTGGCGATTGCCACTGGAATCTGCGACGGATTAGGGCTGGGCCTCAATAGCCGGGCGGCGCTGATTACACGCGGTCTGGCCGAAATCGCGCGGCTGGGGCAAGCGCTCGGCGCGCGGCGCGATACCTTCATGGGGCTGGCGGGGCTCGGCGACCTGCTCCTCACCTGCACCGGCGATCTGTCGCGGAACCGCCAAGTCGGTCTCGGGCTGGCCGAAGGCAAGCCGCTGGCACAAATTCTCAAAGAACTCGGGCACGTTGCCGAGGGCGTCTATACGGCGCGTGAAGTCGAGCGCTTGGCGCGGCGTTTCGGTATCGAAATGCCGATCTCGGCGGCGGTTTCGGCGCTGCTCGAAGGACGCATGACGGCCGCAGCAGCAGTCGAACTGTTGATGGCCCGGGATCCGCGCGCCGAGTCGGTGTGAATTCGCAGTCGGCCGCCAGGCGGCCATCAAAACCTAAACCGCTCCTTTGAACGCTTCCTGCCGCCATGCTTCGTAAATGGTCGCGGCAACCGCATTGGAAAGATTCAGGCTGCGCTGCCCGGGAAACATGGGCAGACGCAGGCGTTCGCTTGCTGGAAATTCCGCCAGCACTTCGGGCGGCAGACCGCGGGTTTCGCGGCCAAAGACGAAAACGTCGCCTTCGCGCAAGGCGACCTGCGCCGGAAAAGCCTCCGCCTTGGTCGTGACCGCGAACAGGCGCCTTCCCGCCAATGCAGCGCGACAGTGCGCCCAGTCGGGATGACGGATCACCGGCGCGAATTCGTGATAATCCAGCCCGGCGCGGCGCAAGGCCTTGTCGCTGAAATCGAATCCCAGCGGTTCCACAAGGTGGAGAGTGCTGCCGGTATTGGCGCAGAGGCGGATGACGTTGCCGGTGTTGGGCGGGATTTCAGGCTGGAAAAGAACGAC
>JAPUEC010000229.1 GCA_027492775.1 Rhodocyclaceae bacterium | reverse complement strand
AAGGGAAAGAAGAGCGGGGTGCCGTCCGGCTGGTGGGCGATGACGGGCTGGATGCCGAGGATGAGGGCGATGCAGAGCGCCGGCACGAGGACGGCGAGGAAGGCGGCGCCGGCGACGGCCGCGGTTTCGCCGGCGAAGGCCAATGCCCGTTTGGCGCCGACCGCCACCGCCGCGCCGACGAGGCCGAGGCAGAGCGCATTGACGGCAAGCGCGGTGATGCCGCCGGCACCGAACAGCAGCGCTTGCAAGGCGAGGACGCCGCTGTAGGCGACGAAGGCCGTGCGTACCCCGAACATGAGCGCCAGCAGCGCGACGCCGATGGCGTGGCCGGACGTGCCGCCGGGCAGCGGCAACATGATGAGGCCGAGTCCGTAGGCCAGCGCCGTGAGCATCGCCAGGCGCGGCACTGTGGTTTCGTCGAGCTGGTGGCGCAGTCCCCGCCCGGCCCAGGCCCAAGCTGCCACCGCCGCGCCGTAGGCGGGCAGGTAGGTCTGGGGCGAGAGGAAACCGTCGGGGATATGCATCAGAACAGCGCCGAGGCCGAGAAGATGAAACGGTACTTTTCCTTGCCCTCGCTGCCCTGCTGCTGCGCCGATTCGTTGAGCCGCGTCCACACCGGCTTCTTCAGGCCGGCGGCGAAGCTCATGTTCTGCCAGAAAGCGCGCAGTCCGAGCAGCCCATAAACCATGCGCCCGCCGCTGGCCGGTTCGCCAACGCCGTTGCCACGGTCGCGGGCGATGTCGAGGACTTGTAGTTCCAGCACCGGATCGAGGCGGAATTTGAGGTCGGCATTGGTGTAGCCGCGCCAGGCCAGCGCCGTGTTCAGCCGGTTTTCGGTGCCGAAGCGCAGGCGGTTGCCGTCGGCGTAGCGGTAGTCCTGGAAGCGGATGGTCGAGGCTTCGAGGTTGAAGGTCAGGCGCTCGGTCAGCATCTTGCTGGCGGTGAGGCCGAGATTGAACGAGGGCTTGCCGAAGCCGGTCGATTTGCCGGGGTCGATGTCGCCGTTACGGTCGCGCAAATTTGGCTTCCCGGTGGGCAGGCTGGCGCCGAAGAGCAGGCTGAAATGCCAATCTTCGAGATCGTCCAGGCTCTCATTGGCCGGAATGAGCCGAAAGCCATTGTCGTACTTGAAGCCGATCTGGCCCATGAAGGAAACGTCGGCCCAGCCGCGCGTGGTGAAGCCGCCGGCCTCGTCCACCTTCTCGTTGTAGGGGGTGAAGACATAGGCCGAAAACCAGGGCGTGACGCCGACCCCGGCGCCAGCCATCCAGAAGCGTGAATATTTCGCGTTAGGCGCGGCCCAGTCGTAGGTCTTGAACTGGGCGTAGTCGATCTTGAGCATGACCAGCGTCTTGCCCTCCGGCAGGTTGGCCGAACTCGCCGCCTCGATCGGCGCGCCGGGGCCATTGAGCGCCGCGGCGCCGACACCGGCGACGCCGTGATGCGCCGCAGCCGGCAAGGTGACGCCGGAGAGCGCCAGGAAAGCGGCGCCAGTCCTAAGAAATATTGTCATGTCGTTTTTTTTCGTTGCATGAATTGAATGAGGCCAAAAATGCCGAAGATCGTGCCGAGGCCGGCGAGCAACAAGCTCCAACGCGCTGGCGAGTCGATGGTCGGCGATACGGGAGCGGCTCCCATAGGCGCGACCGTCAGACGGCGATCAACGCCGTGGCCATCGGCGGAGAACGCCTTGAGGCGCCATTCGCCAATCTGCCCCGGCAGGAAGACAACGCGCCCCTCGGCGTCCGTGCGCCCGACCTGCGCCGGCGTCTCCTTGCCGGCAAGATAGAGTTCGTAGGCTTCGAAGGCGAAGGCTTGGCCGTCGGCATAGGCGAGGCGGATCACCGCCGCCGGGCTGGTCGTCTGCTCGACTTTCACTTCATGCGCCGATGCGACGCCGGCAGAGAGCAACAAGCACAAGAGCCAGTTTTTCATGGTGCGACCTCGAATTGCAGGATCGTGCTTCGGATGGAAAGGTCAGCCTTGCCATCATTGAGCGGCACCTCGGTGCTGGCGGCGATCAACTGCACGCCGGGTTGGCGCAGGCGGATGGCGATGCGTCCGGAGTCGTCGGTCACGCCCCGCGTCTCTCCGGCATAAGCGACGGCCGCGCCGGCCACGGGTTTGCCGGCATCGCTCACCACGACGACCAGCTTGTCGCCGGCCTTGAGCAGGAAGGGATTCGACTGCGGAACGAGTTCGAGATCCTTGCCCAAAGGCTGAGCCAGTGCGGGCTGCCAGCGGTCGATGCGCTTGACCGATTCCTCCGAGCGCCAGCTCCTGACGACGCCAGCAACACCGGTCTTGGGCTGGTTCTTGGTTTCCCAGGCGGTCTTGGTCCAGTAGCCGGAGGAGTAACGGACCAGCAGCGCGGCGCAGCTGCCGGTCATGCGAACAGGCTGGGTCTTGCCAAAGGGCAGGAGGCGGGCCTTGCCGTCGTCGCCGAGGCAAAGCGCATCGCGCACGCCGGCAGGATCGTAGGTTAGCGTCTCCGCGCCGGCATGGGCCGAGTAGCGATGGCCTTGCAAGAGCGCATAACCCGCGGCATCGCGTTCCAGCCATAAGTCATGCGCGAACGCTATGCCAACAGTGGCAAATAACAGCGAGAAGAAGCCGATCCGGGCCGAGGCGAGCGACATGGAAAGTGTGCGGTATGAAGAAATTAAAAAATATCATACCAACACTTAAGTTATACATCAAGGCCAAATCAGCATTGACTCTCGCGGGTGTTACGACAGCGCTTCACGAGTTGATGGTCCGGCGCTCAATCCCTGGAAAGTGCGGCGTCCTGGTTGCTCGGATGGCCGACCGGGTATATCGGTGGCGGGCGCACGCCCGCCCGCCGGCCCAGGCCGACCATTTTATTTTCGGCCTACGGCCAGCCGCCGGTGAAGTTAATGACTTGGCCGGTGGTGAAGGGCGAGCGTCCCGAAGCCAGGAAGGCGATGAGTTCGCCGATTTCGCGCGGCTCACCGAGGCGCCCGAGCGGCACCTTGGCGGCGATCGACGCCCTGCCCGCCGGATCGTCGATGAATTTCGCGCGCGGATAGTAGGCCTCGCTGTAAAGGTAGTTCGGCGCCACGACATTGACCGGAATGCCGAAGGGCGCCGCCTCACGGGCCAGCGCCAGGGCAAAGGCGGTGGTACCGGCGCGGACCGAGGTGGCGACGGAGAACCCTACCTCGGGCTGAAGGTAGCGGGCGGAGGTGATGAAAACGAAACAGCCCTTTCGCGCCGCCTTCATCTCGGGAAGGAGGAGTTGCGTCAGGTGGAAGGGGAAAACCAGCAGTGCATCGATGCTCTGCCGCAGCGTCTCCAGCGAAATTTCCTCGATGGGCAGCGGCGTATTGGGGAATACATCGTTCGAGACCAGCGCCCGCACGACCAGCCCTTTCTCTCGCAACTCGAAAAGGATCTTCTCGGGCGTCTGCTCCCGTAGGGCGATCGCGCTGGGAAATTCCCGTTCGAAAGCCGCGGCGGCATCGGCATCGGCGAACGACGCATCATGGCAAACCACTTTGAGTTCGCCTTCGAGCAGTGCCGGCACGGCGCCGGGGCCAACATACTGTCGGGCGTTGGTGATCAAGAGGACATCCATCATGAGCTCCTTGCAAAAATCGTTAGCGGGCGGGACGGAAGTGGATGTGCTCCTCGCCGTGCTCGTCGTGAGCGTGATGATGCTCCGCCTCCAGCGCGATGATGTTGAGCGCGCCGTGGCGGACGCCGCGCTCGGCCATGAGGGCGTCGGCGAAGCGGCGCACGTCGGCCATGGGCCCGCGCAGGATGACCGATTCCAGGCAGTTTTCGTGATCGAGATGGCTGTGCATGGCGGCCACCGTCAGGTCGTGGTGATCGTGCTGCAATCCGGTCAAACGCTCGGCCAGTTCGCGCTCATGGTGATCGTACACATAGGACAGGTTGGCGACGCAGTGGCCGCTCGGGACCTCGCGCTGGCGGTCGCTCTCGATGGCGTTGCGGATGAGGTCGCGCACCGCCTCGGAACGGTTGCTGTAGCCTCGGTTGGTGATCAGCAGGTCGAAATCCTGGGCCAGCGATTCGTCGATCGAAATGGTGAAGCGTTCCATGGCGTATCCAGGTGATAGCGAAAGCGCCATTTTAACCACGCCCGCCGAAGGAAACGTCGGGCCTCCAAGTTGTTCGTCTTGACAGCTTCGCGAGTTTGCCTGCGCCGATTCGCCCTCAGCAGTCGCGCCCGTTCTCCGTGCGTGTGAACCCGATGCCGCCGCCTCCCAAGCCCGGCGGCAGCACGCAGATGACCAGCCCCAAGGACTTCGCCGATTGGCGCAGATCGGCGGGGAACGCCGAAAAGGGAACCGCCTGCTCGACCACCGCCTTGATGAAGGCGATTTCATCCTGCTGATCGCCCGCGTTCAGCACCTGGAAGGTCTTCAGCGAACCGTCGGGATGGATGCGGATGAGCACCGCCGCCTTGCGCTTTCCCCGGCTTCGGGGATCGTTCTTGACGAAGGAAGCGCTGCGATTGAGCTTCTTGACCAATCCGTCGAGGTAGAAATCCAGGCTGAACCGGTCGACCGGCGGCGCGTTCGGCCGCGCTTCGACGATGTCCCGTTCATTGCCCTGCGGCTGCGGCGTTTGCCGGCCCATTTCGCGTGCCATGGCGAGCGAACGCTGGGCCAGACTGGGGCGGGTTTTCGCCTGCTGGTCGAGTTCGCGCAGGAAGCGGTCCATTTCTTCCTTCTCGGCCGGCGACCAGTGCGGGGTCCGGGTCGAGGCGCCAGGCTTGGTCAGTGCCAATAGCTTCCTTTTTGGGGTCGGGGTGCTGGACTCGGCCGGCGGTGTGGGAGTGATCGGCTTCGCTTCCGGCGCCTCGGCATGGGTCGCCAGCCTGGCTTGCAATGGGCGGCCGGGCGGATCATGGCGTTCCGGCGCTTGATTCGGCAGAAAGAGCACCAGGGCGTGAGCGGCCAGGGAAAGGATGAAAGCGAGGTGCAACGCGCGTCTGCCCGCCCATGGGGACGGATGCGGCATGGGGTCCGGTGTCGGCGCGTTATCCAAGGGTTGCATGAGTTGCAAGGTCGAGCGATGGGCGCTTTTCGTATTGTCGGCGCGCGCCCGGCCGCATTTCAACAGGTTTGGCGGCGATGGAATCCGGCAATGGGCTCAACGGTGCTTCGCCAGATGACGCGGCGTCCAGGAATGCGGCGTCCGGGCGGTGAAATGGTGGCGCGCTACGTGGTAGGACGGGTCGAAACCATAGAAATTCCGGCGCATTTCGGCCAACTCTTCTTCGCGGTACTTTGCCAGCGGCTTCCTGGCCTCGTCGGTGGCTCGGCGCTCGTTCTTTTCCCGCAGCCGGGCCGAAAACTCGGCGGCATGCGCCAGTTCGCTCGCCCGCCGGGCCACGTCGACCCGGAAAGCCGGTACCGGCCCCGGCAGGCAGGCATCGTAAAAGCCGATCTGCACCGCTTCGGCGGCGGTAATGGGCAGGCGGTGGCGCATGATGGCCTTGGCGCCTTCCAGCCCCACGCGTTGCGGCAGCAGGTAGGTCCAGAATTCCGAACCGTAGAGGTTGCCCATGTGTTTGTAGTGCGGATTGAGCAGGACCCC
>JAPUEC010000228.1 GCA_027492775.1 Rhodocyclaceae bacterium | reverse complement strand
TGCGATTTTCGGATATATACATTGCCATAAAATTTCCCACGTTCCGCTGCATTTCGCCTTGTCTTTCCCTAACATCCGATTAATAAATTTTGGGATAAAAAAGCGGTGAATGCGATCGAAAGCGGAGGTCTAAAACGGCGTCGCATCATGATCGACGCGAATATATAAAGCGGTGAATATCTCAAAAGCATAGTGGCCGCGGATGGGATTCAATCGAATTCACAGCGGAACAGAACTCGAAGCAATGACGCCCGAAAACACTCCCGATCACGGCCCTGGGATAACAGCGGTCACCTGGAACATCCAGAGATTGTGCACCATCTTGCGTGGTACAAGGCGCCCCAGCCTTGTAGCCGGGGCGCCGTCTCAACTTAATACAAGACTTCGTTCCAGCGTCCGCTGGACACCAGTTCGGATTTTTTCTGCTGCCAAGCCGTTGGCGAACCGGCGATTGCGGACAGTGCCCGTTCGACGGATTCCAGCATCGCTTCCGCGCCAGCCACGAACACGCGGGTATCCGGCTCCTGCAACATCCCCCAAACCTCGGTTGCGTTTGCTTCCAATGCCTTGTCGAGGGCAACCGGAACCTCCAGTGCCGGCCTGGGACTGATCGCCTGGAATGCCTTAAAGGTCTTTTGATCGAAATAATTCGCCAGATCCTTGTTCTCGTCGTTCATGTAGAGCATTTCCAGCACTTTGCTGGCGCCGTAATAAAGGCGCACCTTGCCTTCCCAATTACCGACCTTCTCATAGATGTCGCGCACCAAAGCGCGGAATGGGGCGATGCCGGTTCCCATTCCGATCATCAACAGGCTGGCCTTTTTATTGGTGGGTATTTCAAAGGGTTGGCCGAACGGACCGGAAAATTCGATTTGATCGCCGGCTCGCAAATCGCATAAATAATTGGAAGCCACTCCTTTGTATTCCTCTCCGCTGAATTCATCCACGTAGAAGCAGCGGCGCACGCATAGCGTAAACTCCGTGGCGTCGTTCGCGGCCTGGCTCAATCCAGCGATGGAATATAAACGGACATGGTGCCGATTGCCGTACTCCCCGGGCGCCATTACGCGAATGCACTGGCCCGTTCTCGCTTCGAATGCCAGATCACTGGTCTTGAATGTCAGATTGCAAACTTCCTCAGGTGACGATTGCGGCGTAATGCGAACAGACTGAATCAGGGTTGCGGGGAACAACTTGGTATCGTTGGCTGGCGATAGACTGGACATTTTTCTTACCCTTTAAGTTTTGACGGATCACGCGGCCCAATGTCCCTACTCAGGGGCCACAGCAAGATGATACCCCACGTTGGCGGCATGGCAATTTCATGGTCGTCGCAAGCGGCTGCGAGACCGGCCATCACCTTGGGTTTACCCCGCTTGATACGGCCATTCATAAGTGCTACCGTGCGACTACTTGATCAAGGCAAAACTCGCCGAAAGGCAGGATCGCAAAGTCACCGGTCTAACGAGCGAAGCTCCATGACAGCGGGACCGCCAAGTGAAGACACGCAGTGAACGCCTAATCTGCGTTTTGCGTGGCGATTGGCCGATGACTTCTCATAAGCGTCCGACTTTGATCGACCTTACTGCATCGTCCAAAGGGGAACGGCATGACTGTTTCAACAACACCCGCCGAAATCGCCACCGACATCGTTTCCGACATCCTCAAGACCATTTCCATTCCGCCGTGCCCGACCATCGTGTCCACGCTATTGGCGGAAGGGCGTCGCGACGACGTCGATTTTCAGAGAATCGTCCGGTTGATCAATGGTGACCTCGGCCTGGCGGCATCGATGATGAAAACCGCCAATTCACCATTTTTCGGGCTGCGTCAGAAGGTGCAATCCGTCAATCAGGCGGTGGCGGTCCTTGGACTCAAAAATGTCCTCAATATCGTCACCAGCGTTGCGCTCAAACAAGCGCTCGCCCCCAAACAACTCAACATGGAGCGCTTCTGGGACCGCTCGAATTATCACGCGGTGGTATCGTCCCGCCTGGCGCGCCGCCTTCCGGGAATCGCCACCGAGGACGCCTACACCTTCGGTCTTTTCCATGATTGCGGCATTCCGATCTTGATGCAACGTTTCCCGGACTACAAGGAAACGCTCGCACTCGCCAACCAATCCACCAAGCCTGTCCGGGAAATCGAAAACGCCCGTCACAACACCGACCACACGGCGGTTGGGGCCATGCTGGCGCGCAACTGGCAACTGCCGGCGTTCATCGTGGACACCATCCGTGTCCACCACGACATGGCATTGCTCACCGATGCCAGCCCAGGCGTGCCAGGCGAGGTTTGCGGATTGACCGCTATCTCCCTGGTGGCCGACCATCTCATCGCGCGTTTCCTCGGCGCCGCAGACGAGGCGGAGTGGATGAGCCATGGGGTGGCGGCCTTGAATTACCTTGGCTTCGACGAAGACGAACTGGCCGATATGAGCCACGACATCAACGAAGAGCTTTCAACCATCCGCGCCGACCGAGGCTAATCCGCCGGAAGCGCTACATCTAGGTCACTCGGGCCGGCATGTTATGCTTGCCCGGGTTTGGATCGCTCGCCTGCGCCGCACGGCCGTGGGTCAGCGTCAACCGGATAAAATTCCGTCGGGCCGATCGGGTAGCTGACCAAAAAGCGCAAGACCCAATCAAATCCGTAGCCGGAAAATGGGAAGCACCAAGGGGTCGCGAATGGGTGTTGCGAGAATTCGCCTACGAACGAAGCGAAGCAGGAATGGCGGAGAGGGTGGGATTCGAACCCACGTGCCGGTTTTACCCGACCATCCGATTTCGAGTCGGCGCCGTTATGGCCACTTCGGTACCTCTCCGCGGAGCGCAGGATGATAGCACAACTCGCCCGTCGGTTGCGTTGGCCGACTTTGGGGTTTGTCGTCTTGGCGATCTCGACCGCGGCGGCCTGGCACCGATCGGCCGCCTTGCCCTTTCCCACGCCGGCCCAACAAGACTTGGTGGTGCTGACGCAGCCCGGAGTCCTCACCTACGACCACAGCGATCCTGAAAACGTCTCGGGATTCGAACACGATCTGGTCGAATTGTTCGCCCGCGATCTGGGCGTTGGCGTCCGTTATGTGGTCGCATCGCCAGACGCGATCCCGTCGTTGCTGCAAGCAAGCAGCTTCCATCTCGCAGCGGCCTGGCTGACACCCGCGGGCGACGAGGCGGGCCAACGATCTTCGCCGGCCTTCCTGAACAGTCACGACGTACTCGTTCAGCCCGAGGCCTCATTGCCGATAGACGAACTCAGCGAGCTTTCCGGCCGGACCATCCATGTGCTGGCGGGTTCGCGCCAGGCGGAGACCCTGCATGCGCTTGAAAGCGTGGTTCCGGGAATGAACATTATCGAAGTGAGCAAAATTTCGGCTTTTGAACTGCTTGAATCGGTGGCGGCCCGCCGGATCGAACTGGCCGTCGCCGATGCCGCGGTCGTCGACGTCGCTCTCCAGATCGCGCCATCGATCCAAGCATCCCTCGAACTCGGCCAGCCAAGACCGATCGCCTGGCGCTTTCCCGCCAACGCGAACCCGGAACTGGCGCGGCAGGCGAATGAATTTCTCGTGCGCATCCAGCACGACCCTGCCTTCGCCCGCCTCAAGGACCGCTACTTCGGGCATGTGCGCCGATTGGAGAGCGACGATATCGCCCGACTGATCGAGCTCGGCAAGACGACATTGCCCAAACTGCGCGCTTCCTTCCAGGCCGCGCAGATCGCCTCCGGCATCGACTGGCGCCTGCTTGCCGCCCTCGCCTATCAGGAGTCGCAGTGGAACGCGAATGCCACCAGCCCCACCGGGGTGCGGGGAATCATGATGCTCACCGACGAAACCGCAGACCGGCTCGGCGTCTCGAATCGCCTTGATGCGCAACAGAGCATCCTTGCCGGGGCGCGTTACCTCAACATTCTTCGCCAGCAACTGCCCGCCGATACGCCCGAACCGGACCGCACCTGGCTGGCCTTGGCGGCCTACAACATCGGTCCCGGTCATTTCAACGCGGCATTGACCATCGGACGCCAACTCGGCGCCGATACCCGCGCATGGCATGAAATGAAACGCATCCTTCCGCTACTCGCCAAACCGCAGTATTACCGGCGTCTCAAGGCAGGTCGAGCGCGCGGCGGGGAAGCGGTGATCCTGGTGGAGAACGTACGCAGCTTTTACGACATCCTCAGTCGCCACGAATCGCCCTTGCGCAGTTTCCGCGCCACTCGCGAGAGCCCGCCGTCAGGCAGGTCGAAACCGACCGACGGCGCGTTCTCTCACAGCGATACGATTTTTTCCAGCCCGCCCATGTAAGGCCGCAGGGCGGCGGGAATGGTGACGCTGCCATCGGCGTTCTGGAAGTTTTCCAGGATAGCCACCAGCGTACGGCCGACGGCGAGACCGGAGCCGTTGAGGGTATGGACCAGTTCCGGCTTGTTCTTGTCGTTGCGGAAACGCGCCTGCAAGCGACGCGCCTGGAAAGCCTCGAAGTTGGAGCACGAGGAAATCTCGCGATAAGTGTTTTGCGCCGGCAGCCAAACTTCTAGATCGTAGGTCTTGGCCGCCGAGAATCCCATATCTCCGGTGCATAGCATCATGCGGCGATAAGGCAGCTCCAGCTTTTCCAGGATCACTTCGGCATGCCGCGTCAAATCTTCATGCGCCTCTGCGGACTGCTCCGGGCGAACCACCTGGACTAACTCGACCTTATCGAACTGGTGCTGGCGGATCATGCCGCGCACGTCCCTGCCCCCGGAACCGGCTTCGGAACGGAAGCACGGCGTGTGGCACACCAGCTTTAACGGCAAGGTCTCGGGCGCGAGGATTTCATCGCGCACGATGTTGGTCACCGGCACCTCGGCGGTGGGAATGAGGTAAAGCGGCTCGGCTTCCCCGCGCGGGGTCTTGAAAAGATCTTCCTCGAATTTCGGCAGCTGGCCGGTACCGAAGAGGCTGTCGGCATTGACCAGATAGGGCACATAAACTTCGGTGTAGCCATGTTCGCCGGTATGCACGTCGAGCATGAATTGCGCGAGTGCCCGGTGAAGGCGCGCCACGCCACCCTTCATAACCGAGAAACGCGCGCCGGCAATCTTGGCGGCTGTGCCGAAGTCGAGTTGCCCGAGCCCCTCGCCGACATCGACATGGTCTTTGAGCGGAAAATCGAATTGGCGCGGCGAACCCCAGCGCTTGATCTCGACATTGCCGGCTTCGTCCGTGCCAACCGGCACCGATTCCTGCGGCAAGTTGGGGATGGTCGCCAAAATGGCATTGATGCTATCCAACACTTCAGCCAGACGAGCTTCCGAAGCCTTCAGCTCCTCCCCCAGCGCGCCCACTTCAGCCATCACCCCGGAGGGGTCCTTGCCCTGCCCTTTGAGCATGCCGATCTGCTTGGACAAGGCATTGCGCTGCGCCTGTAGCTCCTGCGTCCGCGTCTGCAGTGTCTTGCGCTCCGCCTCAAGCGCAGAAAAGGGCGAGAAATCGATAGGCTTGCCGCGCGTCGCCAGGCGTGCAGCGACGGTATCCAATTGGGTTCTGAGAAGATTGATATCGAGCATGATGCGCTTCCGTTGGTCAGCCTTGAATTATAGCCGAGGGCATGAACCCGTCGGGTTGCTAGGGCGTGTTCTCAATCAGCCGGCGAATTGCGTTGGGCCGGTGTGCGTGGGCCGGCTAGGCGCGCGT
>JAPUEC010000227.1 GCA_027492775.1 Rhodocyclaceae bacterium | reverse complement strand
GCGAGTGCGGCAATCTTTGCCGGCTCCGTCTCGCCGAGGTCCAGGATGATGAATTTGCGCGCGATGGCGAGGAGCGCGATCAGCACGATCGTGCGGACTTGGAGGATCCCGAAGCTGCGTTCGGTCGCAACAAGAAGGGAGCGCTTGAACTCGAGCGCGATTACCACGGTGAAGATCATGCCGAACACCAGCTGGAAGGTGGCGTAATCGAGAGTGTCGAATGCCCCCAGAATCAGGCGGTTCACGACTTCGCGCATCAGCGCCCAGACCGACGCCACGACGATCGCCGCAATGATGACGCTGAGGACGAAGATGACACCTTGCTCGAACTTCTCGTAGAGCGTCATCGCCGACCATTGTTCACGGGTCAGCCCGGATCGTTGCAAGTCTTTCATGCTTTCCCCTCGAAGGCCGCCCCGGAGAGACAAGCTCCCCGGGCTTCGCCAGACGGTGCAATATCGCTCGGAGCGGAGGGGACGCCGCAAACCGGCGACACCCAATGTGGCAAATCAGCCGTTCTTGACATCGATGCGCTTGATCTTCGCCTGCGCCTCGGGTGTCTGGGGCAGCTTGATCATCAGAACCCCGTTCTTGAAGGATGCCTGCGCCTTTTCGCCATCCACACCGGGAGGGAGCGGAATTGTCCGGTAGATCGCGCCGTAGCTGCGCTCGGACAGGTAATACCCCTTCTTCTCCACCTGGCGCTCGATCTTCTTCTCCCCCTTCACAATCAACATGTCATCGTTGACCGTCACCTCGATGTCCTTCATCTCCATGCCCGGCAGCTCGATCGATACTTCGATCGCCTTGTCGGTCTCGACCACGTCGGATTTCGCTTCGCCGCTGCCAAAGGGCCATTCGAAATGACCGACACGGTTCCAGAAGTTCTCGAACACATGGTTCATTTCGCGCTGGAGTGTCGCGATCGGGTTGTCTTCGCTGCTCTTGGCATCTGGCGCGCCGTCTTTGCGCGCCCAGGGAATGAGGTCCTTGATCTGCATGATATGGTCTCCTTCGGTTTTCAGGCGCCCTTGACGGCGATCTTTTTCGGCTGCGCTTCAGGGGCTCGGGGGAGCGTCAGGGTGAGGACACCTCCACGCATCTCGGCTTCGATCCTGTTGGGGTCGAAGTCCTCGGAAAGCGTGAAGGCACGCTCGAAATCGCCCTCGCCATATTCGGCATAGGCAAGTTCGAGGTTTTCCGGCCGCACCGGGTCAATCTTGCCGCGGATCGTCAACACACGATTTTCGAGCGTGATCTCGACCGCATCGGCGGCGACCCCAGGCATTTCAAGCATCATGGAGACACCCTGATCGGTCTCGACGATATCGGTCAACGGGCGGTAGATGCGTCCGCCGCCGGTGGTCTCGGGCGAGTCGGTCGGCGTCTTTTCGGCGGCTTGCGTGATGTCGGTGCTCATCGTTCCAGCTCCTCTCAGGCTGCCTTGATCTCGATTTTCTTCGGCTTTTCTTCCTCGGGCCGGGAGATGACGATCCGCAATACGCCGTTCGTCATCCTCGCCTCGACCTTGTCATCCGAGGCCGCGAACGGCAGGCGGATAGTGCGGGAAAACCTGCCGTAAACGCGTTCGTTGCGGTGCCAGCGCGCACCGTCGGGAACCTCGGGCGCCTTGCGTTCGCCCGAAAGCGTCAGGACGTTGTCCTTAACCGAAATCTCAATGTCGCCCGGCTCGATGCCGGGAAGTTCAGCGGCGATGGCAACGGCCTCAGGGCCTTGCCAGACATTTACCGCCGGGAACGCCGCGCGGGACGGCGGCCAGAAACCGCGGTCGAGATCGCGCATCATGGAGCGCATCAGCGCAAAGGGATCGCTGCGGCGCAGATATGTCGGGTAGAGCATTGCTGGCCTCCTGTTGCTGATCGATACCCCCCGAACCGTCGGCATGGAGGGACCGGGCAACGGTGCCGGCCGGATGTGGGTTCGGAGAACGCCTATCAAGATAGGCCGTTCCATTTATTATGCAAGCATGTATGATGGGTGCATTGCGTTTTGGATGGGGGGCGGTTTCTCCTGTGTACCATGCAATCGGCGGAAGGATAACCATGATCTCTTCGGACATCGCGCTGATCGGGACGGCGATCCACCGGGTCGCGCAGCTCATCCAGCAGCGGATCGACCAAGACATCCGCGGCAGCGGCCTGACCCGCCTGTCCTGGATGGCGGCGGCGCATGTCGAGGATGCGCCTGGGCTGACCATCGGCGATCTGGCCGACCTGCTGGAGGTCGGCCAGGCCACAGCCGGCCAGCTCGTCGATCGCATGGTCCGGGGCGGCTGGGTCGAGCGGTCGCCCTCGCCCGACGACAGGCGGGCGCAGATCGTCACGGCAACGTCGAAGGCCCGGGCGATGCTGGAGGAACTCGCGCCGCGGCAATCGGCGCTCGAACATGAAATCCTGCAGGATCTGTCGGCGGACGAAAGGCGCGCCCTGCTGGCGCTGCTCGAGCGGATCAAGGCGCGGCTCGGGCGCCAGTGAAAGGGACAAGCGGCATGGAAAGGAAGACCGAATACAACATCTGGTACTGGGTGGTGGCTTTCATAGCCGTGCTTTTCATCCAGAACCTGATCGCCGGCTGGCAATCCGTCGCGCCGATCAGCTACAGCCAGTTCGAGAAGTATCTCGCTGACGGGAAAATTTCCTTTGTCGCGGTCGGGTCAGACACGATCACAGGCACCTTCGCCGAACCGGTCGACGGCAAGAAGCAGTTCGTGACGACCGTAGTGAATCCCGCAATCCTGGAACGGATAGACCGGTCAGGTATCGAGATCACTGGCGTTCCGCAAAACACTTTTCTCGGCACGCTGATTTCCTGGGTGGCGCCAGCGCTTATCTTCTTCGGAATCTGGATGCTGCTGTTCCGCAAGTTCGCCGACAAGCAGGGCTTCGGCGGGTTCATGCAGGTCGGCCGCAGCAAGGCCAAGGTTTACATGGAAAAAGAAACCGGCGTCAGCTTCGCCGACGTGGCCGGTGTGGACGAGGCCAAGGCCGAGCTCGAGGAGGTCGTGGAGTTCCTCAAGAACCCGGCCGAATACGGAAAGCTGGGCGCACATATCCCCAAAGGCATATTGCTCGTTGGGCCGCCGGGCACCGGCAAGACGCTGCTGGCGCGCGCGGTGGCGGGTGAGGCCGGCGTGACCTTCTTTTCGATCTCGGGATCAGAGTTCGTCGAGATGTTCGTGGGCGTCGGTGCCGCGCGGGTGCGCGACCTCTTCGAGCAGGCTCGGAAATCCGCGCCGGCGATTATCTTCATCGACGAACTCGACGCTCTCGGGCGGGCGCGCTCCTCCGGCCAGGTCGCTGGCGGCCACGATGAGCGTGAGCAGACGCTGAACCAGCTTCTGACCGAGCTCGACGGCTTCGACCCATCAGTCGGCATCGTGCTGCTTGCGGCCACGAATCGCCCGGAGATTCTCGATCCGGCGCTGTTGCGGGCCGGACGCTTTGACCGGCAGGTGCTGGTGGACAAGCCCGACAAGAAGGGGCGCATCCAGATTCTCGGCGTGCACATGAAGAAGGTGAAGCTCGCCCCGGACGTGGACGCCGAGAAGGTCGCAGCGCTCACGCCCGGCTTCTCGGGCGCCGATCTTGCCAATCTCGTCAACGAGGCAGCATTGCTCGCCACGCGCCGCAAGGCCGATGCGGTGACGATGGACGACTTCAACAATGCCGTGGAGCGCATCATCGCCGGGTTGGAAAAGAAGAACCGCGTTCTGAACCCGCGCGAGCGCGAGATCGTGGCGCACCACGAGATGGGGCACGCGCTGGTGGCGATGGCTCTGCCGGGGGTGGACCCGGTGCACAAGGTCTCGATCATCCCGCGCGGAATTGGCGCGCTCGGCTACACTATCCAGCGCCCGACCGAGGACCGCTTCCTGATGACGCGGGAGGAGCTGGAGAACAAGATCGCAGTCCTGCTTGGCGGGCGCGCGGCCGAGAAGATCATCTACAATCATGTCTCGACCGGGGCGGCCGACGATCTGGTCAAGGCCACCGATATCGCCCGCGCCATGGTCGCGCGGTACGGGATGGACGAAGACCTCGGGCATGTCAGCTACGACACCGATCGGCCCGGCTTTCTCGGCACCGGCGACCAGTCGTCGTGGCTGAACCGCCGCTACAGCGACGCCACTGCCGAGCGGATGGACGCGAAGGTGCGCGACATCGTGGATGGCGTGTTCAAGCGCACCCTCTCGCTTCTCGAAGCCAACCGGGCGCTGCTCGAGCAATCGGCGCAGGATCTCCTGCAACGCGAGACACTGGACGAGCCCGATCTGGTGGCAATTGGGTCCAAGGTGAAAAGAACGGAAGCGGTCGCTGCGTGACATCGTCACTGACGCAGATGATCGGCGGACAACCCTGACTGGATAAAGAAACGGAGAGGAAAAATGGCAAACGGAGCTTGCGATATTTGCGGTCGCCCGGCGACGGCGCGCGTGCGCGCCTCGGTGAACGGCAGAGTTCAGAACATGGAGCTGTGCGATCAGCACTACCGCGAAATGGTGCGCCGGTCGGGCCGCAGCGCATCGCCGCTGGAGTCCCTGTTCGGACGACATTCCCTTTTTGACGAATTCTTCGGCGATAGCGGGTTCGGCAGCCTGTTCAGCGACAGCCCGCTGCGGGGTGGTGCACTGGGCGCCACGGGCGCGGGGCTGATCAACGTCTTGGATGCCACCTTCGGGGAGGAAGCGCCGCGCCGCGTATCGCGGCGCGGCGGCGGACGCACCATCGCCGATCGGCTGAGCGAACAGGGCAACAAACTGTTGCAGGATGCTGCACAGAAGGCTGGAGAATTCGGGCGCAGCGAGGTCGATACCGAACATCTGCTTCTGGCACTGACCTCGTCCGACGTCGTCAAAACGATCCTGGAACAGTTCAAGGTCGATGTGGACGACCTGCGGCGCCAGGTCGAGAAGGAAGCGAAGCGTGGAGAGGCCAAAGCATCGGGCGAAATCGGCGTCAGTCCTCGCCTGAAGGACGCGCTGAACCGGGCCTTCATCGCCTCGAACGAACTCGGCCATTCCTATGTCGGTCCCGAGCACCTGCTGATCGGCCTTGCCGAGGAAGGTGAAGGCCTGGCCGCGTCTATCCTGCGCAAGTACGGCCTCACGCCGCAGGCGCTGCGCCAGCAGGTGACGAAGGTCGTGGGCAAGGGGGCCGAGGAAGGCCGTGTGGAGGCGCCGTCCAGCACGCCCGATCTCGACCAGTTCAGCCGCGACCTGACCAAGCTCGCCCGCGAGGGCAAGCTCGATCCCGTCATCGGCCGCGCCCGCGAGATCGAGACGACGATCGAAGTGCTGGCCCGCCGGAAAAAGAACAACCCGGTGCTGATCGGCGAGCCTGGCGTGGGCAAGACCGCCATCGTCGAGGGGCTCGCACAACGGATCGTCGCGGGCGAAGTGCCCGAGGCGCTGCGCGACAAGCGGCTGGTCGAGCTCAACATCAACTCGATGGTGGCCGGGTCGAAGTATCGCGGCGAGTTCGAGGAGCGAGTCCAGAAGATCCTCAAGGAGATCACCGAGGAGAAGGACAGCCTGATCCTGTTCATCGACGAGATCCACACCATCGTCGGCGCCGGCCAGGGCGGTGGCGAAGGCGGTCTCGACATCGCCAACACCTTCAAGCCGGCGCTGGCGCGGGGCGAGCTGAACCTGATCGGTGCGACGACGCTCAACGAGTA
>JAPUEC010000226.1 GCA_027492775.1 Rhodocyclaceae bacterium | reverse complement strand
ACGTCGATGACGTTGGTGTCGCTGTCGAAATTCATGTCCCAGACCTGCGAGGCGATGAGCGAGCGCGGCAGCACTTCGCCCTGACGCCGCAGCAGCAGTTCGAGCAGGCCGAATTCCTTGGCGGTGAGGTCGATGCGTTTTCCGGCGCGGGTGACGCGGCGGCGCAAGAGGTCGAGTTCGAGATCGGCGGCGGCGAGCGTCTCGGCTTCCTTGACCTTGCCGCCCCGGCGCAGCAGGGTGCGGACGCGCGCCAGCAGTTCGGCGAAGGCGAAGGGCTTGACCAGATAATCGTCGGCGCCGAGTTCGAGGCCCTTGACCCGGTCTTCGACATCGTCGCGCGCGGTGAGGAAGAGCACGGGAATGTCTTTGCCGGCGCGGCGGATGGCCTGCAGCACCTGCCAGCCGTCGATGCCCGGCAGCATGACGTCGAGCAGGACGAGGTCGTAGGCCTCGGTCAGCGCCAGATGCATGCCGTCGAAGCCGTCGCGCGCCAGGTCGACGACGAAGCCGGCCTCGGACAAGCCTTGCCTGAGGTAATCGCCGGTCTTCTGCTCGTCCTCAACGATGAGGATCTTCATGACTTCTCCCGTGCATCGTCCAATGTTCGCATTGCCCGTGCATTTTGCATGAGCTTTTTTCGGGCGGGATGAAGATTACAGAAAAGTAATGTTCCGGTCAGTTTGCGGTTAGCGCGCGGCGCGCAATATCGCTTCCAGGATAAATACGCCTTGAGGAGTGCCGCAAATGAAACCGCTATCTTTTACAGTCGCCCTGGCCGCCAGCGTCCTGAGTTTCGCTGCTGCTGCCGTGGACGCCCTACCCATCGCGGAGGTGTTCAAAAGCCCTTACTGCGGCTGCTGCACCGGCTGGGTGGATCACATGAAAAAGAACGGCTTCGACGTCAAGGTGCAGTCGGTCAACGACGTCCCCGCCGCCCGCAAGAAGCTGGGGATGCCGGAGCAATACGGCTCCTGCCATACCACCAAGATTGGCAACTACGTCATCGAGGGCCATGTGCCGGCCGAGGACGTCAAGCGCCTGCTGGCGCAGAAACCCAAGGCCATCGGCTTGGCCGTGCCTTCCATGCCGCCCGGTTCGCCAGGCATGGAGAGCGACAAGCCCGTTCCCTACGAGACCCTGCTGGTCAAGGCCGACGGCTCGACCCGTGTTTTCGCCCGCCACTGAATTCATTGTCGCAACCACCCTCTTACCCAACGAAGGAGTACCTTCCATGAAACATACCCTGCTTACCCTGTCCCTTTTCGTCGCCATGTCCGCCGCGCCGCTGGCCCAGGCGCAATCCGAGCACAAGCATGATCACATGGCGATGTCGCCTGCGGCGGCGCCCGCTACCCAGGCTGCCGCTCAGGGCAAGGGCACGCTGAAGAAGATCGATGCGGCCAAGGGCGTCGTCACGATGAGCCACGAGCCGATCGCCGCATTGAGCTGGCCGGCCATGACCATGGACCTCAAGGTCCGCGACAAGAAGCTGCTGGATGGCTTCAAGCCGGGTCAAGCGGTGGTTTTTGATCTGGAGAAGGCCGGCGACGGTTATGTCATTTCCAAACTGACGGCGGCGAAGTAAACCGCCAAACATTGGCCTGAAAGGAGTCTGCGATGAAGCGTCGGTTCTCAATGCAACAGGCGCTCATCGCGCTCCTGGTGGCGGCCGCTCTGCCGGCGTTCGGCGAAGAACCCCGGCGCCTGCCGGGCGCCAGTGTCGAAAGCCTGCTCGAGGTGGCGCGGCAGCAGAATCCTGAATTCGCCGCCATGCGCCTCGAAGCGGATGCAGCCGCCGAGCGGGTGGCCCCGGCCGGGGCGCTGCCCGATCCCCGGTTCCGTACCGAATTCCGCGACATCACCCGCATGGGCACCCAGGACGCCACGCTCTCGCCCAGCCGCGTCGGCAGCACCAAATATCTGTTCATGCAGGACATCCCCTGGTTTGGCAAGCGCGGCCTCAAGCGCGAAATCGCCGAACTCGAAGCCGAGGGGGCGCGCGGCAAGAGCCTCGGCACTTGGGCCGAATTGGCGGGGCGCATCAAGGGCGCCTACGCCCAGTCGTACTACCTGGCACGCAGCGAACGGCTGACGCGCGAAATCCTCGATCTCTTTGCCCGGCTGGAAACGGTGGCGCGTACTCGCTATGCCGGCGGGCTGGCGACGCAACAGGACGTGATCCGCGCCCAGGTCGAACAGACCAACCTCAAGACGGAACTGGTGGCGCTGGAAACCGAGCGCCATCATGTTCATTCCCGCATCAACGCCTTGCTCGGGCGCTCGCCGCGCAGCCTGCTGGCCGAGCCGGAAAAGCTGCGCCCGATTCCCGCGCCGGCGAGGCTCGATTATTCGACGCTGGAAGAGCGCGTGCGCGCCCGCAATCCCCGCCTCTTTTCCGACGACGCTCGCTTGAAGGCGGCGGAGAAGAGCCGCGAGTTGACCTACAAGAATCGTTATCCGGATTTCAATATCGGGATTTCGCCCATCCAATACGGCGGCGCCGTCAAGGAATGGGAGCTGATGGTCGAGGTCAACATCCCCTTGCAGCAGGGCACCCGCCGGGCCCAGGAGCGTGAGGCGGAGGCCATGCTCTCGGCGGCGCGGGCGCGCAAGGACGCCACGGCCAATGAAGTGCTGTCTGAACTCTCCGAGCAACTGGCCGGCATCGACGCCGCGCGCCGGACGGAGACCATCATCGCCACCAGTCTCCTGCCGCAATCCGAACTTTCGTATCGCGCGGCCGTTGCCGGTTACGAGAACGGCAAGGTCGATTTCGCCACCCTGATGGAAGCACAACGCCAGATCCGCCAGGCAAAACAAAACCAGATCAAGGCGCAGGCCGAAGCGCAGGCGCGGCTGGCCGACGTCGAACGGCTATTGGGAGAAGAACTGTGAGCAAAACAAGAACAGGTTTAGTCGTCGGCGTAATCGCCATGGCGGCGGTCGCCGCTGCTGGCGGCTACTGGCTGGGCGGTCGTGGCGCGGCAACGCACCCGGCGGCAGCTCCGGCGCAGGCAACGGGCGAAGCCCCGGCCAAAAAGGAGCGAAAGCTCCTCTACTACCGCAATCCCATGGGCCTGCCCGATACCTCGCCGGTGCCGAAGAAGGACCAGATGGGCATGGACTACATCCCCGTCTATGAAGGCGAGGAGGCGGGCGACGATGCCGCGAACCCCAACCAGCTCAAGTTCTCCAGTGAAAAAATCCAGAAACTGGGCGTCAAGACCGAGCCGGCGGCGCTGCGGACGCTTGACCGCAATGTGCGCGCTTCTGGCCGGATCGAGCCGGACGAGCGGCGCCTGCATGTCATCGCCCCCAAGTTCGAAGGCTACGTCGAGCGCCTGCACGTCGCCATCACTGGCCAGCCGGTCGCCAAGGGGCAGCCGCTGTTCGAGGTCTATAGCCCGGAGTTGGTCTCGGCCCAGCGTGAATACGCCATTGCCGCCGAAGGCGTGCGGGCGCTCAAGGATGCCGGCGGCGAGGCGCAATCGGGCATGAAGCAGCTCGCCGACGCCAGCCTGGCGCGGCTGAAGAACTGGGATGTCTCGGAAGGGCAGTTGAAAGCCTTGGCGAAATCCGGCGGCGCCCGCCGCACGCTGACCTTCGCTTCACCGGTCAATGGCGTCGTCACTGAGAAAAAGGCGGTGCAAGGCATGCGCTTCATGCCAGGCGAGGCGCTTTATCAGGTGGCCGACCTCTCCGCCGTCTGGGTGGTGGCCGACGTTTTCGAGCAGGATATCGGCCTGGTCAAGAACGGCGCCAAGGCGCAAGTCAGCATCAACGCCTATCCCGACAAGGTGTTCGAAGGCACGGTCAGCTACGTCTATCCGACCTTGAAGGCCGAGACGCGGACGGTTCAGGTACGCATTGAAATGCCCAACCCCGGCATGCTCCTCAAGCCCGGCATGTTCGCCCAGGTCGCGCTGCCGGTCGGTGGCAAGGGCGCGGTGGTGACGGTGCCGAACTCGGCCGTCATCGACAGCGGCACCCGCCAGATCGTCCTGGTGCAACTCGGCGAAGGCCGCTTCGAGCCGCGCGAAGTCAAGCTCGGCGCCCGCGGCGACAACCATGTCGAAGTGCGCGAAGGAGTTAAGGAAGGCGAGCCGGTGGTGGTCGCCGCCAATTTCCTGATCGACGCCGAAAGCAACCTCAAGGCAGCGGTCGGCGGTTTCAGTGCCAGCGGGCAGGGCGGTGCCGCCAAGCCGGCTGCCAAATCAGTTGGCCATCGCGCCGAGGGCAAGGTGGAAAGCGTCGACGCCAAGGCGGGCACCGCCAGCATTTCCCACGGCCCGGTGGAGAGTTTGAAGTGGCCGGGAATGACCATGGAGTTCAAGGCGGCCAACCCGGCACTGATGGACGCGCTCAAGCCCGGCGCCAGCATCGACTTCGAGTTCGTCGAACGCGGCCAGGGCGAGTGGGTGATCACCAGCGTCAAGCCGAAGTCCGGGAACGGCGCCGCCAAGGCGCCCGCCAACCCGCACGCCGGCCACTGACGGGGACCGCCATGCTCGCCAACATCATCGACTGGTCGGCCCGGAACAAATTTCTCGTCCTCCTCGCCACGCTGTTCATGGTTCTCGCCGGCATCTTCGCCGTTCTGCGCACGCCGATCGACGCGCTGCCGGACCTATCCGACGTGCAGGTCATCGTCTATACCGAGTACCCCGGCCAGGCGCCGCAGGTGGTTGAGGATCAGGTGACCTACCCGCTCACCACCGCCATGCTCTCGGTGCCGAAATCCAAGGTGGTGCGCGGCTTTTCGTTCTTCGGCGCTTCCTTCGTCTATGTCATTTTCGAGGACGGCACCGATATCTACTGGGCGCGTTCGCGGGTCCTCGAATACCTCAACTTTGCTTCCGGCCGCATGCCCAAGGGCATCACGCCACAGATCGGGCCGGATGCGACTGGCGTCGGCTGGGTCTATCAATACGCGCTGATCGCCAAGGACAAGACGTTGGCCGAACTGCGCTCCATCCAGGACTGGTACCTGCGCTACCAGCTGACCAAGGCGCACGGCGTAGCGGAAGTGGCGTCGGTCGGCGGCTTCGTCCAGAGCTACCAGGTGACGGTCGATCCGGTGAAGCTGCGTGCCTACGCCATTCCGCTGACCAAGGTGGCGCAGGTCATCCGCGATTCCAATCGCGACGTCGGCGGGCGCGTGGTCGAAATGGCCGAGACCGAATACATGGTGCGCGGCAAGGGCTACCTGCGCGGCATCGGCGATATCGAAAGCCTGGTGGTGAAGAGCGAGGGCGGCACGCCGGTGCTGATCCGCGATATCGCCCGGGTTGAGATGGTGCCGGAAGAGCGTCGCGGGGTGACGGAGCTGAACGGCGAGGGCGAGGTGGTTTCCGGCATCGCCATGGCGCGCTACGGCCAGAACGCGCTGGAGGTCATCAGCAACCTCAAGACCAAGATCGACGAGGTTTCCAGCGGCCTGCCGCCGGGGGTGACGGTGCAGACGGTCTATGACCGCTCCGACCTGATCCATCGCGCCATCGAGACGCTGAAGCGCACCCTGGCAGAGGAAAGCATCATCGTCGCACTGGTCTGCTTCGTCTTCCTCCTGCACCTGCGTTCGGCGCTGGTCGCCATCCTCATGCTGCCGGTGGGAGTGCTCATGGCCTTCATTGCCATGCGGGCGCTCGGCATGAATTCCAATTTGATGAGCCTGGGCGGCATCGCCATCGCCATCGGGGCC
>JAPUEC010000225.1 GCA_027492775.1 Rhodocyclaceae bacterium | reverse complement strand
CCCTTCTGCGGCGCCATCGATACCACCGTCGTTGATACCCGCATCAACGACGATGGCGACATCGTCCGCCGGCGCCGGCGCTGCCTGACCTGCGACAAGCGCTTCACCACCTACGAGCGGGCGGAAATCCGCCTGCCGCAGGTGGTCAAGAAGAACGGCTCGCGCGTCGAATTCAATCGCGACAAATTGCGCGCCAGCCTGGATCTCGCCATTCGCAAACGTCCGGTGGCGACCGAGGCGGTCGACGCCGCGGTTATCGGCATTGAGGAAAAGCTGCTCGCCTCGGGCGAGCGCGAAGTGACGACACAACAGGTGGGCGAACTGGTGATGCGCGAATTGAAGCGTCTCGACAAGGTCGCCTATATCCGTTTTGCCTCCGTCTATCGGAATTTCGAGGACGTCGACGCCTTCTCGCGCGCCATCCGCGAAGTCTCCCCCAAGAAATGAGCGAAGCAGGGCGAGCAGGCCGCGCACCCGAATTTTCCGGGCTCGACCACCTGTATATGACCCAAGCCCTCCGGCTGGCGGAGCGCGGGCTATTCACGACGACGCCGAATCCACGGGTGGGCTGCGTCATCGTCAAGGACGGCGTCGTCATCGGCGAAGGCTGGCACGAGCGCGCGGGCGAGGCGCATGCCGAAGTCCATGCGCTCCGCGCTGCCGGGCAGAACGCGCGTGGCGCCACCGCCTACGTTACCCTCGAACCCTGCAGCCATCACGGCCGCACGCCGCCCTGCGCCGAGGCGCTGATCGCCGCCGGCGTGGGCCGGGTGGTGGCGGCGATGACCGATCCTAATCCACAAGTCGCGGGTCGGGGCCTGGAAATGCTGCGTTCGGCCGGAATCGCAACCGAATGCGGGCTGCTCGAGAACGACGCGCGCGAACTCAATATCGGCTTTGTCTCGCGCATGACGCGCGCCCGCCCTTGGCTGAGACTCAAGACCGCCGCCAGTCTGGATGGCAAGACTGCCCTCAATAGCGGCACCAGCCAGTGGATCACCGGGCCGGATGCGCGCCAGGACGGGCACCGCTGGCGGGCGCGGGCCTGCGCCATGCTGACTGGAATCGGCACCGTGCGCGACGACGATCCGCTTTTCAGCGTCCGGGGTGTCGAAACCACGCGGCAACCGCTCACAGTGATCGTCGATAGCGGCGCGAATCTGCCGCTGTCGGCGCGGTTGCTGGATGGACGTCCGGTGCTGCTGGCAACGGCGCACGAGAATGCCGCCAAGTTCGCCCAGCTGCGCGAGCGTGGCGTCGAGCCGCTGCTCCTGCCCAACCCCCAGGGCAAGGTGGACCTGGGCGCCCTGATGCTGGAATTGGGGCGGCGCGGTATCAACGAACTGCACGTGGAGGCCGGAGGTCGCCTGAATGGCGCCTTGCTGCAAGCCGGGCTCGTCGATGAATTGCTGCTTTACCTCGCGCCTTGCCTGATCGGCGCCACCGCGCGCGATCTCTTCAACCTTCCCGAGTTGCTTACCCTCGAAGGCAAGCACATCCTCTCCTTCCACGACGTACGCCGGATTGGCGCCGATCTCCGGCTTCTCGCCCGCTTCGACTGATTTTTAAATCGGCAGGAGACCAGAGTCTTGCGCCGCAAGGGCGCTTGATGTCGCATTTATTGACAGGCGAAAAATCCCAAAAAGAATAACCATTTGTTTTATTAGGGATTGCTGTCGGTTGCACGCATTTTGCATTAAGCCCCGGGCTATTCCTTATGGCCGATGCGGCTCGGCGCCCGATATCCGGGCATCCCGTGTGCTACGCGTTGTCAAGGTGCTGGCGGCACTGGCCGAGTTATTACGTCTTGCATAAAAGAGGTTAAAAATGATCAGGATGCTCAGCAGAACATGTTTCTTCGCGGCGCTGGTGATGATCCAGTGGCTTCCGGGTAGCGCGGTGGCGTCGCCTTACAGCAATCTCTTCATCTTCGGCGACAGTCTTGCCGATAGCGGCAACAATGCCATCGCGCTCGACGGTTCCGGCCCCCCACCCGGAACCTTGCGCACTCAGACGCCGATGCTGGACCCCGTCCAGATATCGACCCTGCCATACAGCTCAGGCCGCTATTCCAACGGACCGGTGTGGACCGAATATTTCGCCGGACGCATGGGAATGACCGCGCTGCCTTCACTCGCCGGCGGCACCAATTTCGCCTTCGGTGGCGCCAACACCGGCCCCTATGGCACCGGTTTCCCCTTCAGCATGCTCGATCAGGTGTCGTTCTTCATGACGGCGACCGGCGGCGTGGCGCCATCGAACGCGCTCTATATCCTTGAAGGCGGCGGCAACGACGCGCGCGGCATCATCGAGATGGCGGCCATGGGCGGCGATCCCGGCGCGTGGATCGCCAACTACGCTGCGAACGTCGCCAATATCATTGGCCAGCTCAAGGCGGCAGGCGCGCACGACATCCTGCTGATGAACGTTCCGGACATTAGCAAGATTCCGGCAATCCAGGCCCTCGGACCAGCCCTGGCGGCCCAGGCCAACATGCTGGTTTCGGCGATGAACGGCGCGCTCAACAGTGCGCTGGCGGGATTGTCTCCGGCGCAGCGGGACGGAATTCACCTCTTCGATATGTTCGGGCTGATGGACGAGGTCTATGACAATCCGGCCAAATTTGGCCTGACCAATGTCAGCGATGCTTGCGGCGCCATTGCCGCCTGTGTCGCCGATCCGACCGGTTACCTCTTCTGGGATGGCATTCACCCGACCACGGCGATTCATCAGATTTTGGGCAACGCCGCTTATGCCTCCATGCAATTGCCGGAACCTTATTCACTGATTCTCGCCTTCCTGGCCTTGGGCGTGCTGGGGTTCGCCCGTCATCAGGCGCGGCGGCAGGGGTAGCTTGATGCCCGCATGAGGCCGGCAGGGCGCGAACGCCTGTCGGCAGGGCAGCGTAACGGCGGCATTCTTGGGGATGTCGCCGTTATTTTTTGCCGCAGACGGCGCAAGCGGGGTCTTTGCCGAATTTCACCGTTCGCCACTGCATGGCGAGGACATCGAGCAGTAGCAGGCGTCCGGTGAGCGTGTCGCCGATGTTGGCGACGATCTTCAAGGCTTCCGCGGCCTGCATCGCACCGACAATCCCGGTCAAGGGCGCGAAAACGCCCATGACCGCGCAGCGCGTCTCTTCCACATCCTCGCCTTGGGGAAAGAGGCAGTGATAACAAGGCGCTTTTTCCTGCCGCAGGTCGAAGACGCTCACCTGGCCGTCGAAACGAATGGCGGCGCCGGAAACCAAAGGTTTGCGATGAGCGACGCAGGCCTGGTTGATGGCGTGGCGGGTGGCGAAGTTGTCGGTGCAATCGAGCACCACGTCGGCGGCGGCAACCTGGCGATCCAGCGCTTCTCCCTCAAGGCGGGCATTGACCGTCTCCACTGTCACCGTAGGGTTGATCGCCGCCAGCGCCGTTCTGCCGGACTCCACCTTTGGTTGCCCGACCCGCTCGGCGGTATGCAGGATCTGGCGCTGGAGGTTGGTGAAATCGACCGTGTCGCCATCCACCAGGGTCAGGCGGCCAACGCCGGCTGAAGCCAGGTAGAGCGCCGCCGGCGAACCCAGGCCGCCGGCGCCGACGATCAGCGCATGAGCTTCGAGAATGCGCTCCTGGCCTTCGACCCCGAGCGCGTCGAGCAGGATGTGGCGGCTGTAGCGCAGGAGTTGCTGGTCATCCATGGCAATGCTGTTTTCTTAAAGCGGCGCTACAAGAGAAAGAAAAGGCGCGGTGGTCCGCGCCTTCTCGGTTCCCTGGCGGCGCCTGGCTGGGCGGCTTACTTGTATTCCCGCCATTCGGGTGGCGTGTCGTCGTGGTCGCCATGGGGATGCTGTTGCCAGTCCTGGACATAGGCTTCGTCCGGCAGGCGCTTCAGCGGCTTATCATGCGCCCCGAGGTTGTGCAACTGCGTCTCCTCGACGTAATGAATGAGCGCCCGCATGAGCTTGTTCATCAAGGTGTTGTCGAGGTGGTAACCCTGGCCGACGAGATATTCCTCAAGTTCCTGAAGGGTGTGCTCGGTCAACTCGTATTCGACATCGACCGAGCGTTTCTCGACGACGGCACGCGCCGCGATGTCTTCCAGCTTCTTCAACTGGTCGGCGGCTTCCGGGACCTGGCCGGGAGGGAACTTGGCAAAAAGGATTTCTCGGTGCTTGTGCAGATCATCCTGTTTCATGCCCATCCCTCCCTCGAGGATTATTGCTGCGGGTTGCGAGCCTGCAGAATCTGCGCGCCCTTGAGCAGGTTCATCGCCTGCTGGAACTGGTAGTCGTCCTTGGTCGCATATTCCAGACGCGGCGGCGGCTCGTCTTCAAGTTCGTCCTTGGCGCCGCCCTTGACCGGTTTGGCCGGATTCTTGGCCGCCGGCTTGATGCTTTCCTTGGGTCCTTCCTTCTCCTTGTCGTTGATGAGATGGCGCTCAAGGTCGGCTTCGCGCAGGCGGATGCCGTTATGGTTGCCGTTGGCGCTTTCCTCGACCGTGATATCAGGGACGATGCCCTTGGCCTGAATGGAGCGGCCGTTCGGCGTGTAGTAGCGCGCTGTCGTGAGCTTGATGGCGGTGTCGCCGGGCAAAGGCAGCACGGTCTGCACTGAACCCTTGCCGAAAGTCTGCGTCCCCATCACGATCGCCCGCTTGTGATCCTGCAGCGCGCCGGCGACGATTTCCGAGGCCGAAGCCGAGCCGCCATTGACCAGCACCACCATCGGCACCTTCTTGACCGCCGCCGGGATGTCCTTCAGCAAATCCTCGCCGCGTCCGCCGCGTTGATAATCGGCGGGCCGGGCGAGAAATTCCTGCTTGGCGTCCGGCGTGCGGCCGTCCGTCGAAACCACCTTGACGTTGGGCGGCAGGAAGGCGGCCGAAACGGCAATGGCGCCTGTCAGCAGGCCACCCGGGTCGTTGCGCAGATCGAGCACCAAGCCCTTGAGCGGGCCCTGCTTGCTGAGATCGTTGAGGTGCTTGACCAGCGAGGGCACCGTCGTTTCCTGGAATTGCGTGACGCGCACCCAGGCATAGCCGGGTTCGACCAGCTTCGACTTGATGCTTTGCACCTTGATGACTTCGCGCATCAAAGTGACTTCGATCGGCTTGTTTTCGCCCTTGCGCAGGATCGAAAGCTTGATCGAGGTCTTGGGCTTGCCGCGCATGCGCTTGACCGCCTCGGTCAGGGTCAGGCCCTTGACCGGGGTTTCGTCGAGTTTGAAGATCAGGTCGCCGGCCTTGAGCCCGGCGCGATAGGCGGGCGTGTCCTCAATCGGAGAAACCACCTTGACCAGGCCATCTTCCATGCCGACCTCGATGCCGAGGCCGCCGAATTCGCCGTGCGTGCCGACCTGCAAATCCTTGAAGGCATCGGCGTCGAGATAAGCCGAGTGCGGGTCGAGGTTGGAGAGCATGCCCGAGATCGCATTGGCGATCATCTTCTTGTCTTCCACCGGCTCGACATAGCCTTGCTTGATGGCGTTGTACACCTCAGCGAAGGTGCGCAGGTCCTCGATCGGCAGGCCTGCCTTGACGTCCTTGTCGGCCAGGGCCGGAATCTGCAGGGTAATGAAGGCACCGGCGATGAAACCGCCCAGCGCGAGACTCACTTGTTTCATTTTTGTCATTTCAAACTGGCCCATTTCATGGGGTCGATCGGCTGCCCCTGGTGACGGAGTTCAAAGTATAAACCGGTTTCCGGATTGCCTCCGCTGTTGCCG
>JAPUEC010000224.1 GCA_027492775.1 Rhodocyclaceae bacterium | reverse complement strand
TCGATGTAGGGATTGCGGCGCACCACCCAGATATCGCCCAGCACCTCGTAGAGCATGCGCGCGGATCGGCCGGTGACGCGCTCCGAGCGAAGGCTGTCGAGAATCTGCCAGTTCTCCTCGCCGAGGAGGCGAATGACGATCTCTCGATCCGAGAACGAGGTGTAGTTGTAGGGAATTTCGCGAAGGCGTGCGGTCATTGGCTTCAGCCCGGTACGGCAAGGGGAGTAAAGGAAGAATTCTACTATCTTATTGCGGCGCATCAGAACGATGCGCCTTTAAGCTTGAGTCCTGTGGACCTCTCTGGCGGGGCATTCGTTCTCGGCGCGGCGCCGGTATTTTGTGACGGTCTGCAACCGCCTACTGCAGCATGAAGGTCTCGTACTCGAGGCGGCGCAGTTTATGGTCGAGCAGCATCAGGGCGGTGACCAGCGTGACGAGGACCGAGATGGCGAAGCCATAGCCGTAGAAGGCCGCACCCAACCTCAAGGAAAGTGCGGTGATGACGACGTTCAGAAAGAGAAATTCCGCGCAGAGGCCGAGGATGATGCGACGCTGGTCGAGATAGAAAAAGACGTTGAGCACCGAGAGCAGGACCACTTGCAGACCGGTGCCGATGACCTGGATGTGCAAGAGCGGCAGGTAAAGCTCGGAAATGTTGAGCGCCGCCAGAATGGCCGGGCCGGCGACGAAGGTGACCAGTACCGCCAGCGTCTGGATCTTGCCGATCTCGGCCAGCCCCTGGCGGATCGAGTACACCATCTCGTCCCGCATCTCCTCGATGTAGGCGAGCGAACCGCCCTTGCGCACCGCTTCGTAGAACTTGTCGTAGTACTCGACGAAGTCGGTCTCGATACGAACCATGAAGGCCGCCATGCCGGGAATGATCGAGAGATAGGCGAGGAAAACCGGCAGGTCGTAGATGAGCGAGGCGCGCAGGTGACCGATGATGGGTTCCGAGGTGTCCGGGAAATACCAGAACATGAACTTGTCGGCCCAGACACCGAGGTTATACAGCAGGCCGATGGCGACGAGGCTGCCGTAGATCCATTCGCGTTTGGCGAAATCGAAGCCGACCAGGCGCGCCTGAGGAAAATGGCTGACGACGAGCCCCCACATTCCCGCCAGCAACACGAAATGGCCGACGACGAAACCGGCCATCAGACCTTCCAAGCCGAACGGACGCAGCAGCAGCGCCAGGCCGACGGTGATCGCATAGCCGACGGCGAAAAGCGAGACGATGGCCTGATAGCGCTTCAAACCGGAGAGGAAGATGGTGACAATCCAGATGCAGCACATGAGGACGAAGCCGGCCAGCATGAGCAGGCGGTAGATGACGCCTTCGCCGGGCAGGACGATGAAGAGCGCCAGCGTGCCGAGCGCGGCGGAAATCAGCACCACTGCCATCAGCAGGCCGTTCAGATTGCCGAGGATGAGGTCCTCGCGTTTTTCGAAAATGCGGTCGGAGACGAAACGGGTGAAAGCCAGCTGGGCGCAGCCGGTGACGACCAGGCTACTGGCGATGAGGTAGGTGACCGAGGTCTGGAACTGGGTGACGAGAAAGGCTGGCACCACCACCGCCGACGAAAGGAAGCCGATCACCAGAATGCCGACGATGGACAGCACCCACGGCCCCGAGCCGATCACCCCGGCGAAGGCATAGGCCTGCAGCAGCCCGCTCAGGGTGTCCTTTTTCAGGAGTTTGCGCAGTTCGAAGCCGATGCCGGCCATCTATTCGATCTCCGTTGCCAGCGCTCTTTCGTACACCGCCCGGTAGCGATCCACCAGGAAATGGTCGGCGTAATAGCGCTCGACCCGGGCGATGGCGGCGGCGCTCGCGGAGCGCCAGGCTTCCCGGTCGCCCAGGAGATGCAGCGCCGCGTCCGCCAGCGCCTGCGGGTCGGCGATGCCGACCACCGCGCCGGACTTGCCCAAGGCGCAATCTTCCGCTTCCAGTCCCTCGACCAGCTGCCGGCAGGCGCCGACGTCGGTGGTGACGGTCGGCACGCCCGCCGCATAGCCTTCGAGAATCACCAGCGGCAGGGCCTCGCTGATCGAGGAGAGAATGGTCAGCCCGATTCTGGGCATCAGGTCCTCGACCTTCTGGAAGCCGAGGAACTTGACGTTGGCCGCCACCCCGAGACTTTCGGCCAGGTTGCGGCACTCCTCGGCGTAGGCGGGGTCCTCGTCCTCCGGCCCGGCGATCCAGCCCTCCGCCGCCGGCAAATGGTTGAGCACGCGGCGCATGGCGCGGATGAAGGTTTTGACGTCCTTGATCGGCACGACCCGGCCGATCAGGCAGAGCACCGGCGGCGTTTCGGTCGGCCGCATGTCACGCAGCGGCGAGAAGCGCTGCAGGGCGATGCCGTTGGGAATGTTGAAGGTGCGCTCGGCCGGCGCGCCGTCGGCCACCTGGCGCAGGCGGTTGTTTTCGTAGAGCGCGATGATGGGGTCGGCGGCGTCGTAGCAAAAAAGGCCCATCCACTCGAAATAGCGGATCCAGAGATGGCGCAGGTAGGAAAGCTCGGTCGGGTCGCGCTGGAAGATGTTGCGGTTGTCGCGAATCCACTCGCTCTTGAACAGATCGATCTTGCGTTCCTTTGTGTAGATGCCGTGTTCCGACAAAATCAGCGGCCGCTTGCGCGCCTGGCGCAAGAGCGCGCCGAGAAAGCCGGCGTAGCCGGTCGATACCGAGTGGTAGACTCGTGCCGGAATCAGGTCGTGCGCCACCCGCGCCAGCTTCCACAGCGGCGCGTGCATGATGCGCACGGTCCAGAAATAGTCGACGAAGGAAGGATCGGTGCAGTATTTGCGGTAGCGGTCGCAGATGGTTTCCCATGACCACTCGCTGTGGAGGAAGTCCTGGATGGGCAGGTTGCCGCCCGGCATCATTTCCTTCGCCAGGTCGCGGAAAATCGCAAGGCTCTCGGCCGTCTGGGTGCTGCTCTTGAAACCGGCGTGCATGCAGGAGACGTTCTCGAACACCGCATCCTGGCCGACGCGCGCCGCCGGTTTGCCGTCAGGTTCGTCGAAGTCGTAGAGGTAATGTGCCTCGAAATGCACCACGTTTTCGGGAAAGGCATATTTCGGCTCGCCGTAATCCTCGCGGCGGCTACCGAGGAAGACGACGCCAAAGCGCAGTTCGGGAAAGGACCGGATGATCTGGTTCACCCAGCTCGAGACGCCGCCGCTGACATAAGGAAAGGTCCCTTCGAGCAGCAAGACGATATCGGCGCTTTCGGCCTTGGGTAGGACGGTGGTCAAGCCCTCACCTCGCCGCTCCAGTACTCGACGATGGGTTTGAGGCGGGGCAACGAATGCCATTCGGCCAGTTCCGCCATATAGCCTGGAATCACCCCGTAGTCGCCAACGTCGAAGGCCAGTTCCGCCAGATACGGCGTGATCCGTGTGCGCGGCATGCCGAGCAGAAGGGCGCGCTCATAAGACAGCCGGGCGGCCGGCGCGTCGCCGAGCATTTGCCGCAGGCGCCCGTTGCGCAGGTGAAGCGCTGCGTCGTCTGGGGATTCCGCCAGCGCCTCGACGGTGTATTGCTGTGATTGCAGCAGGGCATGGCGGCGCAGGTCGACGTGCGCCACTTCCTGGTAGACCAGTTCAAAATAAAGATACGAAAGACGCCGTGGCGCCCCGGGGCGGGCGGCGGTGTCGTCGGCGTCGGTCGCGGCGGCATAGCGGCCGCGCTCCGCGTGGATCAGGTTGTTAAGCCCCTTTTCCTGATTGTCGAGCATGCCGTAGGCGAGCAACCGGATGTCCTCGCTCGGATCGGCAAGCACGTTGCGCAGGAGCGGCGAAGCCACCCGCCCCGGCACGTTTTGCAAGGCGACCAAGGCCCGCAGCCGGCTATTGACCGGCGCCCGTTCGTTGGCGAGAAAAGAGCCGAGGCCGGTCTGGTGAAAGGCACCGACGGCACGCTGATGCGGATCGATGGCGGGCAGACGGACGGCGTGGATGGGATCGGCCGCCGCCAGGGTGCGCTGGCGGCGCAGGGCGAAAATGCCGGCCGCCAGGCCGATGAATCCCAGGATGGGAACGGCGAAGCCGAGCCCGAACAGGAGGAGCAGAATTGGAATGCACGGGGTGCGCAGGCGCTTCGGCAGAAAGGCGTAGAGGAAGATCGCCAGCAGTGCGGCGGCGCCGGCGTGCCCGGCAAGATAAGCGACCAAGGAGAGATCGCTCTTCTCCCCCAGGGCGAGGCTGCTCCAGGCGGCCGCTTCCAAAGTCAGTGCGTAGAGACCGAATTTAGCCCCGTTCATCGCAAAGCTCCAGCAGCCGTTGCGCCAGCGCCACGGGCGGCACGCCGGCGAGGTGAAGGACGTGGCGGCCGATGCCGGCGTCGATCAGCGAAAGGCCGCGACCCTGCTTTGCCCAGGTGTCGATCCGCGCCAGATAGCCTTCCGCCGCCGCATCGCCGCCCATGGGCATGAGCGTCGCGAGCAGGCGGCGACCGTTGCGCTCGGCCAGCCAAAGGACGTCGAGGCCGCGTTTCTGGCGACTGATTTCGCGGATCAGGCTGTCGAAATCCGCCGACACCGGGAAGACAAGGGCGACGACGACGCTCGGCGCTCCGGATTCCTGCTGCAGGTGGGTAAGCCGTTGCAATTCGAAAGCGAAATCCACCGGGCAGGACGGAATCGCGGCCCGCAGCTTGGCAGCCAGCCGGTCGCGCACGACGCCGTCGGCGTAATAGCTCAGCAGCAGATTTAGGGTTTGCAGGGTTTCCTCGTTGAGGGCGAAGAAGGGCAGGCGTTCGATCGCCAGGAGGCCGATGGTCTGCTTTTCGAAGGTGATGAGCGGCGCGGCCGCCAGGTAGCGGCTGGGGTTTTCGCCTTCCGCCAACGCCCGGGCGATGTGAGCGATGGCGCCGGTTTCCAGCGCCCGCCGGCAAATGGGATCGGCGGGGTCGAGCACCGCCGCAGCTCCGAGGTGGGCGGCGGGGCGCAGCTCCACCTTGTCGTTCTGGATGACGTGCAGGCTGGCCACTTCGATCTGGCAGTACTGGGCGAGCAAGCGCAGCAGCCCCGCGGCGCCGGGCAGGGCTTGCGGATCGTCTTCCTCCGGCGTCGCGGAAGAGAGCGTCACCAGCGCGTCGCGCATCGCCATCGGCCGGGAAAGCAGGTCCTGCTCGAGGCGGTCGTGCGAGAGCCGCAGCAGGTAGTACTGGTGCGTCAGGTACTCGAGGCGCTGGTCGAGGTAGTGCTGCAGGCCCTCCGTGCGGCGCGCCTTGGCGATCCAAAGGCTGGAGAATTCGCCGCAGAGCATGGTGAGAATGAGGCCTCCGAGGAAATTGACCTCGGGAAATTCGTCGCCGATATGCCCGGAGAACGACATCGCCAGCCAGGCGAGGAGAAGCACGCCGGCGCCCGCGAGGCCGGGAAAGGGGCCGTAACGCAAAGCAAGCAGAACCGGCGCCAGCCATGCCCAAGGGAAGCTGGCCGTGGTCCACAGCGGGTCTTGGGGATGGACCCAGATGCCGAAAAGCACGAAGCCGAGCGGCAGCGCCAGCGTCTCGATGCTCACCGCCCAGCGGTCGGTGAACGGCCGGATGAGCCGGCCGAGGTTCAGCATCGCGGCTCCCACGCCGTCGGTTGCGGGTTACGGTTCATGGCGGTGATCAGTTGCGCTTGCGCGACAAGCCCTGGTCGATGAGGTCGCGCATGAGCTTTTGCGCCACGGCGGAGAGCGCTTCGCGGCTCCAGCCGCTCTTGGCGCCGACACTGCTCCAGAGCGTTTCGCCGCTGGCGACGTCGATGATCGAGAGCGCGACGCCGAC
>JAPUEC010000223.1 GCA_027492775.1 Rhodocyclaceae bacterium | reverse complement strand
CCACTGGCCATCAGCAGGCGGTCGAAGGTTTCGTCAAAGGTCTTGCGGTTGAGCAGTCGGGTCAGCGAATCCAGTTCGCTGTAATCGAGAAGCTTGACGTGATTGCCATAAAGGCGGGCAATGCAGAGCAGATTATCGATATTTTCCGTGGCGATCGCGGCATCAACGGCAAAAGCAAGTAATGTTTTTGATGAACTGACCTCGGAGGACTGGAGCGGAAGGACGCCGTACGTCCGACCGTCGACCGTATCGGTAACGATTCCCTCGGGAAAAATGGTCGTTTCGAGCAATTTCACCCACGGGCCGAGCGCTGCGGCCATAACCGTCGGGCCATGGGACAAACTCAGTTTCGTGTCGTCCTGCTCCTTGCGGAACAAGGCGACATCGGCTTCTTCACCCAAGAGCTTCCCGGCCGTGGCGACAATGAGTTGCCCAAGCAGGCGCCGGTCACGGCAACCGGATATCGCTTCCAAATCGGGCAAGAGGGGCAGCACTAAGCCATATTCCTGATACATCACCGAGGAAATATTACAACCTCCAGCGGTATTGCGGAATGAACTTTTTGCTGTCTTCAGCGCGCTGCTGTTAATGGCACCCATTTATTCCCCAATGACATCGGCGCCAGCCGGCGGTTTGAAATGGAACAACCCCGGCGGTAACGAAGGATTACGCTCGATCCTGGAAAATCTCAGGTAAGTCATCTGACCGAAGTTGTCGTGCAATTCCATGCCACGAAGTTCGCTTCCCGCAAAACCGAGGCGTACCTTTTCGAAGCCGCTTTCGGTGCTTTTCGGCGTCGCTTCCACCCAATTCAGATTGTCGGATTCACCAACATCCTTGAGGGTGAAATCGCGTTCAAGGACATTTCCGCCAGCCAGCAGCGCCGCCGGCGTTCCGCCGATCGCCTGGGTGACTTTCTTGACGGTCACCTGCGCCAACTCCTGGTCATAAATCCAGAATTTTTGCCCATCGCCCACCATGAGTTGCGGATAAGGCTTTTTGATTTCCCAGCGCAACTTGCCCGGGCGGGAAATCGCCAGCGTGCCTGAGGATTGCTGCGGCTTGCGTCCGTTCTTCGCCACCACTGTCTGGGTGAAGTCGGCGCGCAAGGTTTTGGTGCCTTCAAGAAACTGGCGCAATTGTTCGACTGAACCCGCCTCGGCCAGCATGGGCACGAAGGCGAGCAGGCAACCCAGCAGTTTCAAGCTTCGAATACTCATTGTCATTCCTCGGCGCTCCTGCGTCCCAATACTTCGCGGCCACCACGGGCATCCATTTCCGAAACCAACCCCGCCTTTTCCATCGCTTCGATCAACCTTGCCGCGCGGTTGTAGCCAATGCGCAAGTGGCGCTGGACGAGCGATATCGAGGCCCGGCGGTTCTTCAGCACGATATCCACCGCCTGATCGTAAAGCGGGTCACTCTCGGCATCCCCGCCATCGCTGTCACCACCGCCGCCTTCGTCATCTTCAGCAGAACCCGCCAGAATGTCGTGGATATAGTCCGGTGCACCGGTGGTCTTCAGATGTTCTACAACGCGGTGGACCTCGTCGTCGCTGACAAAAGCGCCATGCACGCGCGTCGGATACCCGGTACCGGGCGCCAGATAGAGCATGTCGCCCTGACCAAGCAATGCCTCGGCGCCCATCTGGTCGAGGATAGTCCGGGAATCGATCTTGCTCGAAACCTGGAACGCGATGCGGGTGGGAATATTGGCCTTGATCAAGCCGGTAATGACGTCCACGCTGGGACGCTGCGTCGCCAGCGTCAGGTGGATACCGGCGGCGCGGGCCTTTTGCGCGAGGCGGGCGATTAATTCCTCGACTTTCTTGCCGACCACCATCATCAGATCGGCAAGCTCGTCGATCACCACCACAATGAACGGCATGGTCGTCAGCGGCTCAGGCGTTTCCGGCGTCAGGGTCAGCGGATTGGGGATGTGCTCGCCCCGCTTCTGCGCTTCCTTGACCTTGGCATTGAAGCCGGCGAGATTGCGCACACCCATGGCCGACATCAGCTTGTAGCGGCGCTCCATTTCGCCAACACACCAGTTGAGGGCATTGGCCGCGTGCTTCATGTCGGTCACGACCGGCGCCAGCAGGTGGGGAATGCCTTCGTAGATGGAGAGTTCGAGCATCTTCGGGTCGACCAGGATGAGGCGCACCTGATCGGGTTCCGACTTGTAGACCAGCGACAGGATCATGGCGTTGATCCCCACTGACTTTCCCGAACCGGTGGTGCCGGCGACCAGCAAGTGCGGCGTCTTCGCCAGATCGATCACCATCGGCTGACCACCAATGTCCTTACCCAGGCTGATGGTCAGCGGGCTGACCATGTCATTGTAGGCTTTGCTCGCAATGATTTCGGAGAGCTTGACGATCTGGCGACGGTTATTAGGCAGTTCGAGCGCCATGCAGGATTTTCCCGGCACCGTCTCGACCACGCGGACGGAAACCAGGGCCAGTGCCCGTGCGAGATCGCGCGCCAGATTGACGATTTGCGACCCCTTGACGCCCACGTTCGGCTCAATTTCATAACGCGTCACCACCGGCCCTGGCAAAGCGGCCACGACCTTGACCTGGACACCGAAGTCGGCGAGCTTGCGCTCGATCAGACGCGAAGTGAATTCGAGTGTTTCGGTGCTCGGCAGCTCGGTTTGGGGCGGCGGCGGATCGAGCAGGTGCAAGGGCGGCAACTGGCCGCCAATGATCGCCTCGGGGAAAAGCGCGCCCTGCTTCTCGCGCTCGATACGCTTCTCCACCTTGGCGGAAAGCGGTGCCTCGGGTGCCGGGGTTTCGATCAAAATCGGTTCATGGTGCTCAACCCGGCGCTTCTCTTCTTCGACCACGACTTCGCGTTGTTGCGCCACACCCCGGCCGATGCGGCGATCCTGCCAGCGGTCGTACAAGCCGCGCACGAGGCAGACCCCGGATTCCAGCAACCATCCCAGACGCTCGAAGGCGGTCAGCCAGGACATGCCCGAGAAAACGCTCCAACCCACGGCAATCATGGCGAGCAGGGTCAGCGTCGCGCCCGTATAGCCGAGGCCGCGCATGGCGATTCGCCCAAACTCCACGCCCAGCATGCCCCCCGGCGCCAAAGGTAAGGCCGCTTTGATTCCATAAAAACGCAAGGCCTCGAGGGTTGAACAGGAGACCAGCAGGATCACAAAACCGACCAGGGTGAAATAAAGCGGGCGACGATCCGATCGTTCGCCTTCGAGCCTGCCGTTGAGATGGTGATAACCCCGCCAGACGAACATAAAAAGCAGCAGCACCCAAAGCCAGGAGGAGAGACCGAAGAGGTAACGAAGCATATCGGCCAGCCAGGCGCCGATCCGGCCGGCCGGATTGTGCAGACTTCCCACCGAAGTGGCATGGCTCCACCCTGGATCGGCCGGGTGGTAGCCCCATAAGGCGAGCGAGAGGAAAAGCGCAACCGCGCCCAACACGAGCCAATGGGATTCCTGCAACAGGGTGCCGATCTTGTCGGGCAGCGGGCTGGCCGATTTTTCCGGATTGCGTCTCGCCATCCCTACGCCTCGACGATGACCATCAAATCGCCCTCGTAGGTGACATAACCGCTATTTTCCAGATCGCGCATGACCTTGCTGACCATCTCGCGCGAAGCGCCGATCATGCGCGCCATATCCTGCTTCGAAACCTTGCGCGTCACCACCCGCCGGCCATTTTCCACCACCGACATCTCCAGCAACAATCGGGCAACGCGACCATAAACATCGAGCAGCGCCAGGCTTTCGATCTTGCGGTCGGCCTCGCGGAGACGCTGCACCAGGATACGCATCAGCTTTAACGCCACCTGGAAATTGTTCTGCATGCAGCGATGGAAATCGGCGCGGGTCATCACCAGCAATTCGCAGGTCTGCTGCGCCACGACGCTTGCGGAGCGCGGGCTGCCGTCGATCAGGCCCATTTCGCCAAAAAATTCGCCGGGGCCGAGGATGGCCAAGATGATTTCACGCCCTTCCTCGTCGCAATTGGTGACTTTGGCGTTGCCGCTGACCAGGATGAAGAGCGAGTCCGTGGCTTCGCCCGCGCGCACGATGAACTCGCCGCGGGTGGCGCGGCGCCGAACCGCAACTTGCCCCAGCTTTTCGAGCTCCGCTTGCTCCAGCCCAGAGAAAAGGGGGAGGTTGCGTAACACGACAAGGCTCAAGCCACACCCTGGAATCGTCTGTCCGTCGGCCATAAAGCGCTTTTTTTCAGAAGGTTACAGCGGGATTATAAACTTTTTCACTACCTAGGGTGTGTGGACATTGGGCTCGGGGATAGCGTTCTGCCGGTGTTCAAGGGCAGCCAGCCACGCCTCGCCGGGAATAGGCCTCCTTCGCAGAGGCGCAAAAACGCCGGCACCGTACATCGCCAGAACCCGGAAGGCGACGGTCGGACGGACAGGATCGCTGGGGTGTCGCTTGCCGGCGTAAAATGACCGCGCAGCGCCTGGCGCTCCTGCCCGCGAGCCTGGCGCGACCGTCCTCTCCTCTCCGTACGTCCTGGTCGAGGGAAGTTGCGAAGCTCAACCGCCGTCTCGTCTTATAATTTCCGTTCCCACCATTCAGAGAGAAATCATGTCGCCAACGACTCGCCACAACCGCCTGCTCATTCTCGGCTCGGGTCCCGCCGGTTACACCGCCGCCGTCTATGCGGCGCGCGCCAATCTCAAGCCGGTCGTCATCACCGGTCTCGCCCAAGGCGGGCAATTGATGACCACCACCGAAGTCGATAACTGGCCGGCGGATGCCGACGGCGTCCAAGGTCCGGAACTGATGGCCCGCTTCGAGGCCCATGCCAGGCGCTTCGAAACGGAGATCATTTTCGACCACATTCACACCGCGCGCCTCAGCGAACGTCCCTTCACCCTGATCGGCGACGCCGGAACCTACACCTGCGACGCGCTCATCATCGCCACCGGCGCCTCGGCGCAGTACTTGGGCCTGCCCTCGGAAGAGAAGTTCATGGGCCGGGGCGTGTCGGCCTGCGCGACCTGCGACGGCTTCTTCTATCGCAACCAGCCGGTCGCGGTCATCGGCGGCGGCAATACCGCGGTCGAAGAAGCGCTTTATCTCGCCAATATCGCCAGCCATGTCACCCTCATCCACCGCCGCGACAAGTTCCGCGCCGAAAAGATCATGCAGGACAAGCTCTTCGAAAAGGAGCGTGCCGGCAAGATCAAGATACTCTACAACACTGTGCTCGACGAGGTTCTCGGCGACAGCAGCGGCGTCACCGGCCTGGCGGTGAAGAACGTGCAAACCGGTGTGGCGCAGCAAGTCGACGTCACCGGTGTCTTTATCGCCATCGGCCACAAGCCCAACACCGACATTTTCGCGGGCCAGCTTGAAATGGACAGCGGCTATCTGATCACGGGTGGCGGACGACACGGCAACGCGACGCAGACCAGCATTCCCGGCGTTTTCGCTGCGGGCGACGTCCAGGACTACATTTACCGCCAGGCTTGCACCTCCGCCGGCACCGGTTGCATGGCCGCGCTCGATGCAGAGCGCTATCTGGACCTCCTCGGTCTGGCCTGAAGTCACTTCCGGGGCAGCGCATGCGCAGAACATCCGCACCGCCGACGCCGGCCTTGGAGGATATTGATCTCTTCCGGGCCGCGGTGGCGGATGCGCAGCCATTGAAACCCAGTAACCGTGTCCATCTCGGGGCACCGTCGCCGCCGCCGAGGCCGGTACAGCGCGAGGCGGACGAACGCGCGGCCCTGCATGAAGCCATGCATGCGCCGATCGCGCTGCAGGATCGGCTGGAAGGCGGCGACGAGCCGAACTACCTGCGCAACGGCCTTTCCGTCAGCGTACTCCGGGATTTGCGACGTGGCCGCTGGGTAGTGCAAGACGAAATCGACTTGCATGGCCTCAATCGCGAGGAAGCGCGGCACCTGCTCGCCACCTTTCTCGCCGAGGCGCTGCAAAGCGGCACGCGCTGCGTGCGCGTCGTGCATGGCAAGGGCCTGCGTTCGCCGGGACGGCAATCGATCCTGCGTCAATTGGTCCGGGGTTGGTTGGCGCAGCGGCAGGAAGTGCTGGCCTATTGCCAGGCTCGGCCGCAGGACGGTGGCGAGGGGGCGCTGATCGCCCTCCTACGCTCCTCGCGAAAAATCAGTGCAGCTTCTTGTGGGCCAGCGCATCCGGCGACCAATCCCAAGGGCTGACGCGGGTCAGCATGGAAAGCCGGTAGGACGCATGCAGGTTGCTGAGATAGAAGATTTCGAGCGCCACTTTCTCGGGAAAACCCTGGCGATCATGGCGCGTCGTGGTCAATAGCCCTTCGAAATAAGGATCGAGGTCCGGGGTCCTCCATAACTCGACGATGCGGGCGAGGATGCGCGGAAAATGTTTTTCCGTTTCATAAGGATAAAGTTCGGCCTTGTTTCCATCCGCCACGAGGACGGCCATGAGGCGCTGCCGCAAGGCATTCAGGTCGTACGATTCTCCGTCCATCGCCCTCTCCATCGGTTAAATCAAATGGCTGCCTCGTCCGTTTCACCGGTACGAATACGCACCACCGCCTCGACCGGCAAAACAAAAATCTTGCCATCGCCAATCTTGCCGGTACGCGCCGCCTTGACAATGGCTTCAATCGCTGAATCCACCAAATTTGCGGGCACGACGATTTCAATTTTGATCTTGGGCAGGAAGTCGACCACATACTCGGCGCCGCGATACAGCTCAGTATGCCCTTTCTGCCGACCGAAACCCTTGACCTCGGTCACCGTTAGCCCGGCAATACCGACTTCGGACAGCGCTTCGCGGACTTCGTCGAGTTTGAAGGGCTTGATAATGGCTTCGATCTTCTTCATGAGTCTATTCCTTATTTTCGAATCTTAGAAAGCGTCCCGATAACGGTTGGTAATAGGATACCGCCAATCCTTGCCGAAGCCGCGCGGCGTGATGCGAATTCCGATCGGGGCTTGCCGGCGCTTGTATTCAGCAATACGCAGCAGGCGCACGACCCGCCGTACCGCCTCTTCCGGGTGGCCGTCGGCAACGATCTGACGCGCGCTGCGATCCTCTTCCATGTAGCTCTTCACGATCGCATCCAGAACCTCGTAGGGCGGAAGCGAATCCTGGTCAGTCTGGTCCGGTCGCAGTTCGGCGGAAGGCGGGCGGACAATGATGTTCTCCGGAATCACCTTGGAGATGGTGTTGCGATAACGCGACAGGCGATACACCATCGTCTTGTATACATCCTTGATGACCGCGAAGCCGCCAGCCATGTCGCCATAGAGCGTGGCATAGCCAACCGCCATTTCCGACTTGTTCCCCGTCGTCAGGACGAGCGCGCCGGTCTTGTTCGAGAGCGCCATGAGAAGCACGCCGCGAATCCGCGCCTGGATGTTCTCCTCGGTGGTGTCCTGCTCCAGTCCGGCGAATTCCTTGGCGAGCATGGCATCGAAGGTGCGCATCGCCGGCTCGATGGCGATTTCGTCGTAGCGTACTCCCAGGGCCTCGATCAGGGCGCGAGAATCGTCCAGGCTCATTTTCGCGGTGTAGGGGGACGGCATCATCACCGCCCGTACCTTTTCAGGCCCGAGCGCATCGGCAGCAATACAGAGCGTCAGCGCGGAGTCGATGCCGCCAGAGAGCCCGATGATTGCGCCGGGGAAGCCGTTCTTGCCGATATAGTCGCGCACCCCGAGAACAAGCGCCCCATAGGCCTCGGCTTCCTCGGAGAGCAGCGGCGCCACGGTATCGGAGGTCAAACGCCCATCCGCGTACTCGACGATCCCGAGCGCCTCTTCGTACTGGGGCAGCCGCATGCAGACCTTGCCCGCGCTGTCGAGCGCCATCGACGCGCCATCGAAAACCAACTCGTCCTGCCCGCCAACCATATTGGCATACACCATGGGCAAGCCGGTCCCGGCGATGCGTTGGCGCAACACTTCGAGCCGCAGTGATTGCTTGTGCAGATGCAGGGGCGAGGCGTTGAGGACCAACAGCAACTCCGCGCCAGTCGCCCGCGCCAGTTCGGAAGCACCCTTTTCCCAGACATCCTGGCAGATATTGATGCCACAGCGCACGCCGCCGATATCGAGCACACACGCGGCGTCGCCTTCATCAAAATAGCGCGCTTCGTCGAAAACCTCGGTATTGGGCAAGCGCAATTTGCGATACATCGCCTTGCGGCGACCGTTCTCAATCACGGTGGCAGCATTGAAGCGCCGCTTGCCCTCCGCCACGGGGTGGCCGACGACCAGGGCGATACCGGCAACGCTGGCGGCGAGTTCATCCAGTGCGTCATCGCAGGTCGCATAGAAGTCGGGACGCAGCAACAGGTCTTCCGGCGGATAGCCGCAGAGCGCCAATTCCGGCGTCAGGAGAATATTGGCACCGCGCGCCTTGGCTGCTTCCGCTTGACGCGCGATCTTCTCGGCGTTGCCGGCGATATCGCCGACGACCGCATTGAACTGGGCAACGGCGATCTTCAGCATCAGTACGCCGGCTTTTCCACGGCGTCCACGTAGCGTTGGGCGCCTTTCATGATTTCCTTGCAGGCTTCTTCCACCCCCAACCAGCCGAGGACATTGACGAACTTGCCCGGCTCCAGGTCCTTGTAATGGTGGAAGAAATGAGAAATCTGATCCAGCAGGATCTGGGGTAAATCTCGCGGCGAATGGACATCGCGATACATCAGGGTGAGTTGGTCGACCGGCACCGCCAGCACCTTGGCGTCGTTTCCGGCTTCATCCTGCATGTCGAGCATGCCCACCGGCCGGCAACGCACGACCACTCCTGGCGGCAGGGCGAACTGGGCCATCACCAGCACATCTACCGGATCGCCGTCGCCGGCGATAGTGTCGGGAATGTAGCCATAGTTGCAAGGGTAGTGCATGGCGGTCGACATGAACCGGTCGACGAAAATTGCACCGCTTTCCTTATCGACCTCGTATTTGACGGGATCGGCATGCATGGGAATTTCGATGATGACGTTGAAATCGTTGGGTAGGGATTTTCCCGAAGGCACGTTATGGAGAGCCATGTTCGCCTCGTTCGTTGTTGTTGGAAAACCGATTATACAGCCAGCCATCGCCCGACCGGAATTGGCTGCCGCGACCGCAGGCAAGCTCGGCCACATTTCGACGCCAGCGCGCGAGTGCCTAAAACCGCAACGCCCGGTCAGGCAAACTTCAAAGAGATGCGGAATTCCACGAAACTCTCGGCATCGGATCGCGCTTCTATCCTGCCTCCGTGCTTTTCGACGATTTGCCTGCAGATATAGAGCCCGAGCCCCGACCCTTTGACGCCTTCGGTGCCTTTTTGCTTCAAGCGTTCGAATCGCTTGAAAAGGCGGTCTTGAATATCCGTCGCGGCGATGCCCGGTCCTTCATTGCGAATGGCCAATACCGCGGAATCGCCTTCGCGGCAGACTTCGACCCGGATCGGACTGCCATGATTCCCATATTTGACGGCGTTGTTGACCAGATTGTTGACCGCAATCTTCAACGCATCCGCATCGCCCAGGACTGATGGAATGGCGGAATAGACGGTCACGATGGGCATTTCCTTCAAATTGCCTTGATACTCGGGGCGATTGACGATGACCTCGACCACCTCTTTGATGAGATCAACCGGCCCTTCCTTGAACGCCACCTTATCGAGTTCCATCTTCACCAGGTCGCTGTAGCAGCAGATGATGTCTTCGAGATACTGGCAATTGCGCAGGATGGTCTCGAGGCCTTTGCGCTGCTCCGGGGAAAACTCGCCGAAATAGCCGCCGCGCAGCGTGTCGACGGTGGTATGGATGGTGGCGACCGGGCTCATCAGCTCGTGTGCCACGATGGCCATGAGATCCAGTACCTTTGCTTCCTGTTCCTTGTTCAAGCGCCTCTTCCCTTCGATTGCCGACGTGCGCCGGTGCACGACTGCCTATGCCGTCATTGTGCCCCGATTTGGGGCCGGCTTGAAGCATTCAAGGGCCGGTGAGATTCGATGGCGGTCTTGGACGACCGCAGTTCCGGACAATAAAAAACCCCGATGGCCGGTTCGGCCAAGGGGGTTTTGAGACAACCCGTACTGCGTTGATGCTGCTTTGATGAGACCCCGGTGGAGCCCCGAATACTACAACTCGCTCAGCCTGCTCAGCAGATCGTCGATTTGAACCGGCTTGGTCAGCATGCCGTTGTTCTTGGGCAGATAGCTGTCCTTATCACTCAGGGAGAAGCGGAAGTGAGTGATCTGGTTGATTGCCGTCAACAGAATGACCGGAGTATTGCAAATAGCGGCATAGCGGGACGATTTGTCCGCGCTACGCAACTGGTAGAGCATTTCGAAGCCGGCCGTGTCCGTCTCCATCAACACATCGAGAACGATGGCGTCAGGCTTGATGGCGAGGGCCTGTTGCAAGCCCTCGACGGCGGAATACGCGACCGCGACTTCGTAACCATGCGACTTGAGGACCGTTTCCAGGTTTTGGCACAAATCCTTGTCGTCATCAACGAGCAAAATCTTTTTCATTTTCGTAAAACTCCTCGGTTGCCGGGCGCTTACTTCACCAGTTCATAGATGACGTTACGCTTTTCCCAAGCCTCGTTGCGCTCGTACTGGTCGATCGGGAACTCCATCTGCTTGAGTTCGATCGGTGCGACCTTCTTGTCGACCAGGCCCAGGGCCAGGGCGACGCCGTACAGAATGGCCTCGGGGCGCGGCGGGCAGCCGGGAATGTAGTAATTGACCGGAACCGCCTTGCTGACGCCGCCCGTCACGTTGTAGGTGTCGAACCAGGCGCCGCCGCCGGTCGCGCAAGAGCCGATACCGAACACCAGCTTGGGTGACGGAATGGCCTCGTAGGCGCGCTTCACCAGTGGCAGGGTCGGACGAGTCACGGCGCCGGAGATCAGCATCGCATCCGCATGGCGCGGCGAGGCGACGAGCTTGATGCCGAAACGCTCGACGTCGTAGAACGGCGTCAGGATATTGAGAATTTCGATGTCGCAGCCGTTACAGGCACCGGTGTTGCAGTGGTAGACCCAGATCGACTTGGTGAACATCTTCTTGCATAGGTTCTTAAGCATGCTGCACTCCTATTTGCTGGGCCGCTGGTAGTTTTCGGTTGCGGCCAGCGTTTCCAGCGACAAAGTCTCGGTGGTCGTGCGGACCATCGCGCGGGTCTCCAGGCTGTCGTAACGGAAGCCCTTCAGGTCGATACGGTCGAGAACGTTGGTGTTCTCCATTTCGTAGCAACGACCGCAGCGCTGGCAGGTCAGCATGAACAGTTCCATGCGCGTGGTGACGTCGTTGGCGTCGGCGCAGGCGAGCCGATACTCGGTGCTCATGGTGATGGCGTCTTCCGGGCAGACGTCGGCACAGCGGCCGCAGTAGGTGCAGCGGGAGCCGTCGTACAACATGACGCGCACTTCCTGGCAGACGTCGCGGGTCAGGATGCAGCGCGAAACGCAGTGGTCGGAACAACCGCCGCAGCCAATGCACTTGTGGTGATCCCACACCGGCGCGCCGCGGAAGTTGGGCGGCGGCGGCGGTTGCACGTTCGGGTAGTCGAGCGTGACGACCCCTGGCTTCATGACCATCAGGATCTGCTTGATTTTGCTAGTAAGCCACATGGTATTTCTCCGTTTCCTTAGGTCTAGCCGAACAGGGCGCCAGCGATCGCGCAGAGCGAAATCAGGAAGAGGCCGGCGAAGTAGCGCAGCGCCTGGTCAATCCGGAAGCGCGGGTGCGTCGAGGACAGGATGCCGATGAGCACGAACACGACGGCGGTCAGCGCCATCTGGATGACCACATCCACCACCACGCTGCCGGTGCGCGCCAGGGGCACAAACATGGCAATCGGCAGGTAGGCGTAGAACATCTGCTTCAGCATCAGGTAGTACTTGAAGAGCGCGTAGTTCGGGCCGCTGTACTCGATGAAGGGGCCACCCAACACTTCCTGCTCCGCTTCGGCGATGTCGAACGGCTGGCGGGCAACGAACGCCTGCAAGGCGAAGAGGGAGACGATCACCATGACGATGCCGGGAATGCCGTAGTTCATGCTCGGCGTGCCATAGATGACGGCATTGAGATCAAGGCTGCCGGTCTTCATGACGCCAAGCATGAGCACCATGAAAAGGATCGGCTCGACCATGATCATGGTCGTCATTTCGCGGCTGGCACCGATGAGGGCGTAGATGTTCTTGCTGGCAAAGGCGCCGAGCAGAACCGCCACGCCGCCCAGGGTCAGCAGATAAACCAGCGAGATGGTATCGGCGTAAGGCGTCAGTGCCGTCGCCATGCCGGCGACCGGCAGAACGGCGATGACGCAGAGCATGGAGCCGAAGGCGACCAGTGGCGCGAGACGGAAAGGCAGCATGCCGGTGGCGTCGATGTTCTCCTTACCGAGAAGCTTCAGTAGATCGAAGTAAGACTGGACCAGCACCGGACCCTGCCGGCTCTGCACGCGGGCCGTCACCCGACGGATGATGCCGTCGAAGAACGGCGCCAGCGCCAGGAACAGCACGAGATTGACGAAAACCATCAGGTAGCCGCCGTTGTTTCCGAGAATGTTGTTCATAGTTGCACTCTTTCCTAGTTCTTCCGCGACAGGCGTTCCAGCTCGGCCTTGGTGAGGGAACTGGACTTGCCCGAATTCACATCGATGACGGCGACACGGTCCGTACAGGAGAAGCACGGGTCGATACTGCCGACGATGATGGGGAAGTCGGCGAACTGATCGTTCAGCAGCATGGCCGGCACACCCTGAAGATTCGGGTAGGTCGGGGCACGCACACGCCAGCGTTCCGGACGGTTTTCCTCGCCGGTGATGACGTAATGCACCGATTCGCCACGCGGGGCTTCGACGGTGGAGATGGCATGGCGTAGCGCCGGCACCCTGTCCTTGAACTCGACGAAGTATTCGCCGCCGGGCATCTTGTCCAGGGCCTGGCGGATGATCTTGATCGCCTCGAAGGTCTCGACGACGCGGATCACCAGGGTCGCCCAGACGTCGCAGCTATCCATCACCGGCACTTCGAACTTCATTTCATCGTAGGCGGCATAAGGCATGTCACGGCGAACGTCGATATCGACGCCACGGGCGCGGGCGACGGGGCCGACCAGGCTCCAGTCGATCGCTTCCTGCTTGGTGATCTTGCCGACACCCTTGGTCCGCTTGTGGATGGAGGTGTCCTTCTCGATCGCGCGGTGAATGACGATCAACTCTTCCTCGATCTTCTTGATCACGGCGCGGATATCGTCGGCGACCTCCGGGGTGATGTCACGACGAACACCGCCGACCAGCACCATGCCGTAGGTCTTGCGGTTGCCGGTCATGCGCTCGCACAGCCACATCAGCTGTTCGCGGACACGCCAGGCTTGCATGAACACGGTGTCGAAGCCGATCAGGTGGCCGGCAACGCCGAGCCACAGCAGATGCGAGTGGATACGTTCGATTTCCAGCATGACCGTGCGGATGTACTCAGCGCGGCGCGGGATCTGGATGCCGGCGGCGGATTCGACGCACTGGGCGTAGGCGGTGGCATGCACCGAGCCGCAGATGCCGCAGATCCGTTCGGCGATGAACGGGATTTCGTTGTAGCTGACCTGGGTCTGGCACAGCTTCTCGATGCCGCGGTGGGTCATGAAGCCGCGGTAATCGCAGCCTTTGATCGTTTCACCGTCGACATACACCGCGAAGTGTTCAGGCTCGTGCAGACACGGATGGAAGGGGCCGACCGGGACGATCTTGGTGCCCGGGGGGGCCTCGTCCAGCTGGTAAGCAACGTCTTCCGCACCTTGCGGCATGAAATCGTGCGGCACTTCCTTGCGCATCGGGAAGACGTCGGTTGGCCAATCGTCGGCGACGATCAGCTTCTTCGGCTTCGGATGGTTGGCGAACTTGAACCCCAGGAGGTCCATGTATTCGCGCTCGGACCAGCCGGCCGACGGAATGATAGGAGTGATCGACTCGACCACCGGGTCGGAGACCGGTGCGCTCGTCCGCAGATTGACGAACCGGCTTTCCTTGTCGAAGGCGAACGCGTGCACCAGACCGAGGGTCTGATCGCGCTCGATGTTGTCGTAGCCGATACTGCACAGATAACGGCCACCGGCCTCTTTGACGATATTGGCTGCCGCCTTGACTGACTCGCGCTTCATCTCGACCGAGATGGTGCGCTCGTCCGTCTTCTCGACACAGACAATGCCGTCTTGAAGGTCCGCCTTCAGTTTCGCTTCAAGTTCTTTTCTCATGATGTAACCTCTCGAAATCTTGGGCTCAGGCCCCGTGAACGTTGCCGCCGGTCCACTTCATGAACTTCTTGAAGGCGGCGTAAATGTGGCTACTCAGGTAGCGGTTGTCGTTGTTCAGGGTCTGGTAGCCGCACAGCCATACCGGCGCGGTACGCTGCTCGGCGCCACCAGCGCGGCGCAGCCAGGCGGCGAACAGGAAGGCTACGGCCAGCATGGCAAGCAGCACGAGCGGCATGATGAACGCCACCGGCGCACCCGAAGCCAGGTTGAACGTCACGCCGGCGTAGGACTTGGCCAGTGTGGCATCGGCCGCCGGTCCGGTGAAAGCCGCCTGGATGAGCGAACCTTCCGACATGGCGAAGACCTTGCTGAAGAGCGTCACGAAGAGCCAGGGGAAGAAACCTTGCACCAGGCAGATGATCGCCAGGATGATCTTCGGGAAGAGCATGACGCCGCCGACTTCCTTGAGGCCCTTCTTCTCGTTCCACTCGACACCGCTGGAAGTGAAGGCCATGCCGAAGAACTTGACGTAGGAGGCGAGCGTGATGGCGCTGGTCATCAGGGCGATGACGCCGAAGAGGACGATGATGCCGGCCTCCTTGCCACCCAGCAGGCTGCTGGAGATCACCGCCCACTTGCTCATGAAACCGCTGCAGGCGGGGATGCCGGCGATCGAGGCCGAAGCCACCGCTGCCGTCAGCGCTGTCAGGGGCATGATGCGCAGGAGACCGCCCAGCTTGTCCAGATCCTTGGTGCCGGTGGCGTACTGGACGCTGCCGGTGCAGAGGAAGAGCAGCCCCTTGAAGAGCGCGTGGTTGAAAGTGTGGTAGATGCCGCCGATGAGGGCGAGCACGGCGATGCCTTGCAATACCGGGCTGCTGGAGAGCAGGAAGTACTGGGCGATGCCGATGCCGAGCAGGATGTAGCCCATCTGGCCGATTGAGTGGTAGGCATGCAGACGTTTGGCGTCATGCTGCTTCAGCGCCTGGATCGTGCCGATGAACAGCGTGACCACGCCGAAGCAAGCCAGCACTAGGCCGAGGTTGCGGCCATCGGTGATGGCGAAATCGGCCGGGACCATCCAGAACAGCGTGCGGACGATGCCATAGACGCCGGTCTTGATCATCACGCCGGAGAGCAGCGCGCTGATCGGCGACGGTGCGGAGGAGTGCGCGTCCGGCAACCAGAGCTGGCCGAGGGGGAACATGCCGGCCTTCATGCCGAAGCCGAACAGCAGCAGGGCGTAGACCATGCCGCGCGGCGCGCCCGCTTGGCCGAGGCCTTCGGTCAGGTGATGCAGGGTGGAGCCGGCGTGGCTGCCCGGAATCATGAGAGCGGCGATGAGGATGACGACCCAGGCCAGTTCCATCAGAATCAGGTACTTGTTGGCGCTGCGCGTGATGTCCTTGTCCTGGTGGTCGAAGCGGATCAGGAAGAAGGAAGCGAGCGTCATCATTTGCCAGGCGATGGTGAAGCCGGTGGTCAGGTCATCGACCGTGACGATACCGACCATGCCGGCGATGAAGATGGGGTAGGCCACCATGAAGCCGCGCAGGCTGTAGTGGCGATAATGATCCATCTCCATGTAGCCGATGCAGTAGAACGCGGTAAGCGCCGACATCAAGGCGATAAGCGCCAGGAAGAGCGCCGAGAAGCCGTCGATGAGGAAGGGGATGTCGAAACCGCCGAGCTTGAGGACGAAGGTCCCGGCTTCGGCAGCACCGGTCAGCACCTTGACGGCGATGCCGGCGAAGATCAGCGCCGCGACCAGGCAGAACACGAAGTTCAGCCCGCCCGCGAACTTGCGCTGGCCGGCGAACAGCGGGGTCACGACCGCTGAGGCGAGGAGCACCAGGATGCCCGCCAACAAACCGCTGTAGATATTGAAATCCATCTTTAATTACTCCTTGCTGTTCGCACGAACGAGGTCGATGACCGTTTCAGCGCTATCCAGAATTTCTTGTGAAACTTCAGTGCCGTAATCCGTATTGGCGGCCACGATGCCAAGCAGGTAGACGTCCTTACCGTAGTGCTTGAGGATGCTGCCGGCCGTCGAGAGCGCCAGCTTGTGGGTCGAGAAGCCGTTGTTGGCGACTCGTTCCAGATCCTCGAGCTTGCCCAGGACCACCGACCCGACTTCCGCATCCGCGGAGACGGCATCGATCATCAGCACGTTCTTGGCATCGCCCTCGGCGATGCGGAACACGTGATTCTCGATGACATCCTCGGCGAGGACGACGCTGGCGCCATTGAGGGCGGAAAGATCCTGCCCCAGGCGGTCGGCGATCATCACGCCGACGGCATCGTCGTTGCGCATGAGGTTGCCCACGCCGACGATGCACGTCGGCTGGGACAAAATCTCGCGCAGGCCGTGTTCGAACGGAATCATATGACTTCGCCCAGCGTCTTGATCTGACGGTAGGTGTAGACCGGGCCGTCGGTACAGACCAGGGTGCGGCCGATGGCGCAGTGCTGGCACTTGCCGATACCGCACTTCATCTGGCGTTCGAGCGTGGAGATGATGTTGTCTTCGCTCATGCCGCGCTTCAGGAAGTCGTCGATGACGCTGTTGAACATGATCGGGGGGCCGCAGACGAAGGCCACGGTGTTATCCACCGGCACGTTCGCCTTTTCGATCAGCGTATTGACGTAGCCGACTTCACCGTCCCAACCCGGTTCGTTGCGGTCGATGGTGATGAAGGTCTCGAAGCCGTCGGTCTTCTTCCATTCCTTGATGTCTTCCTGATACAGCAGGTCCTTGGCGGAGCGGGAACCGTAGAGCAGGATAATGCGGCCGAACTCATCGCGGTGCTGCAGCGCGTGGATGATCGAGCTGCGCAACGGAATCAGGCCGATACCGCCGGCGACGTAGATGATGTTCTTGCCCTTGATGTCCTCGAAGGGAAAGCCGTTGCCGAAAGGACCGCGGACACCCAGCGTGTCGCCCGGCTTCAATGCATGCAGCGCATTGGTAACCTTGCCGACGGCGCGAACGGTGATGTGGAAACGGTCGTTTTCCGGGGAAGGTGGCAGGGAAACCGCGAACTCGCCCGCGCCGAAGACCGTGCACATGATGAACTGGCCGGATTTCAGCTTGAATTCCTTCTCGACTTCCTTATCGAGAAAGGACATGTAGAATGTCTTGACCTCGGGCGCCTCATCCTTGATTTCGTCGATATTGACGACCTCGGGGAAAGTGACGATCGGGCAAACGCCGTCTTTCTTACACGCCTCGTGCGTATGTTTGGACTGGTACATGGTTCACCTATTCGCTGGTTTCTCTACGGATGTACTGGACGACATTCGGCAGGCCGATGTCTCCTGGGCACACCCACTGGCACCGACCGCAACCGATACAGCCGGGGCGCATGTATTTCTTGGATTGAGAGTACGAGAGCTTGCAGAAGAAGCGCTTGTTGCGGCGGTCTTCCACCGGAGCACGCGGGTTGTGGTCACCCGCCATCCGGGTGTAGCCCTCGAAGGAGCAGGAGTCGCGCGTCCGCAGGCGGTCGCATTCGCCGTCGCAGCCGCCCTTGGCGTCCTCGATATTGAAGCAGGAGCAGGTCGGGCAGACGAAAGAGCAGGCGCCGCACTCGAAGCACTGGTTGCCGATGTACTCCCAAACATCCTGCTTGGCGAAGCCGGTGGTCATGCGGTTCATGGCGCGGGAGATCCAGGCCTTGTTGTCCTTGGCCATTTCCGGGAAGAGCGAGATCGACTTGTCGACCACCGCATCCTTCTTGGCCTTGGCGGAATCGTCGGCCTTCGTCCAGTTGTGCGCGTCGGCGACGGCCTGGCCCTTGGCGCTGCCCACCTGCACCAGGTAACCGCCTTGGATCTTGGTCAGATCGAGGTCGAATCCCTCTTCCGCCGCCGGCCCGGTGTGCGTGCAAACGCAGAAGCACTGGTCCCAGGGTCGGGTGCAGGTGTTGGTGATGAGCAGGCATTTTTGCCGATGCGTCAGATAGACGTCATCGACAAATTCCTGGCCGATGAAAAAGCGGTCGAGCACCTGGATGCCGGCGAGGTCACAGGGACGCAAGCCGAACAGCACCTTGGGCTTCTCGAAATACTGCTTGTCCATGGTGACGCTTTGGGCAGCGGCGTCGTAGCGGTATTTGAGGATGGTCTCCATTTGCGGGAAGAGGATTTCCTTCACCGGCATGGAGGGGATGGCAGCGTCGAGGTCGATGTCCTTGGTGTCGGAAACGATGTCGAAGAACACCTGTCCGGTTTGACCATGAACCTGCGGCCCGTAGACGTCGTACGATCCCTTGAACTCGTCGGCCAGCTGCTTGATTTCGTCAGAAGTCAGTATGTACATTGAAGCCACTCCGTTCATTCCTCAATCCGGACAGGAATGACGCTCTCTTCGCCAGCAGCGAAGGCGTTGTCATACCTGATGAGAAAATCGGAAATCATGTTTTTAATGAAATACGGGATATACGCGGTGCCAGACTGAACGTCGTCGTTGATCTTGACGGCGATCTTCATGGTCGTGCCCGAGCTGGACGACACATTCACCAGCCACTTGTCGCGGACCTTGAGCTTCTTGGCGTCTTCCGGGCAAATCTCGACATAGCCCTGCGGATAGAGCAGCAGGGTCTGGTCGTACTCGCGGCGCGGAATCAGCGTCTTGCGCATCAGGTTGTTCTGGTGCCAGAAGTGCTGGGCCTTGCCGATCATCAGCGCGAACGGGAATTGCTCGCTGGTGACGGGTTCCTTGTATTCGATCTTGATGGCGTGGAATTTCTTCTTGCCGGCGGTGGCGAACGCTTTCGGATCCCAGTGCTGACCGAAGCCCTTGGCGAGGCGCTCATGGCTCAGATCGGCGTAGCCCGGAACGGTCTTGGCGATATCGGCGAAGACATTGGCGGCATCGGTGTAACCCCAGCGCTGACCGGCCTTTTCTGCGATCAGCTGATGGAGTTGCCAGCCCGGGAGCGCATTGCCCGGATTGTCCATATTCTTCAGCGTTACTTGCACGCGACGATCGGAGGTCGTGTAGGTGCCGTCACCCTCATTGAAGGTGGGCAGCGGGAACACCACATGCGCCAGATCCATGAACGGGTTCTTGTAGGCGCTGGCATAGACGACGAAATCGAGGGCGGCGATGCGTTCCTTGTTGCGGATGATGCCGTCGTCGTGATCGACGACGAACAAGGCCTTGAGCGGGGAATTCGGCTCGGCCAGGCTCTTGAACACGCTGTGTCCCGGTTCGCCCGAAACGCCCATGTCGAAGCTGCCTTGCAGGTTGCTGATGCCCGCCACCGGGATGATCGCCGAGTACTCGCTGTCCATCTTGTCGGAGAGCACGGCGAGATTGGTGATGGCATCGATGGTCGGCTTGTCGAGGCCGGAGATGCCGGTCGAGAAGAGGATCACCACATTCTTGGCCTGGTCGATGAAACGCGCTTCGGCTTCGATGTCCTCGTAGTGGATGCCGCTTGCCTCTTCCAGGGCGATCGAGGAAATGGTGCGCAGCGCCTCGACGTACGGGGCATACCCGGGCAGCAGGTCGATGGTCCCCGGCCGCTCGTGGTTGATGGTGCGCACCGAGTGCAGCGCCTTGGCCAGGGCGTTGATGAACAGGCCCTTGGTTCCCGGCTTTTGCTGGAAGTGCTTGGTCGAGAGCTTGGCGATCTGGGTGCGGGAGCTGGCCAGGGTCACGACCCGCGCGCCACGACGCTGGGCGGCGTGGATGTTTCCACCGATGATCGGGTTCTGGCGGGTGATGTCGGTACCGACGACCAGGATGTAATCGGCCTTGTCGATATTGGTCAGGCTGCCGACCGCGCCGGGATAGCCGAAAGCGTGGTTGAGCGAGGACATACTGTTGCGATGGCCGGCTTCGGCGCTGATGCCGAGCACGGTGGTCTTGAAGACATCGCGCGTCAGCTTGGCCAGGGTGAAGCCATTCTCGTTCGAGGAGCGGGCCGAGGCCATGACGCCGATTTCGCCCGCAGGGCCGTTGAATTCCGCCATCCGCTTGGCGACGAGGGAGATGGCCTCCTCGTACGAAGCGACGCGCAACTGGCCATTCTCGCGAATGAGAGGCGTGGTGATTCTCTCGTTCGTATTGAGCAGTTCGTTGATATGCCAGCCCCGAATGCAGAGCTTGCCCTTGCTGACGGGATGAGCCTGATTGGGCGCAACGCCAAAAACCTTCTTACCGTCGGTTTTCAGAAATTGTCCGCAACCGGTCCCGCAGAGATTGCACACGCACGGCTTATAGTTCATAAGGTCTCACGAGCCTTTCGTTTCACGCAGTAATAATCTGGGAGGCAAACGGAAAGTCTTCCCCGCCACCTTCCGTGTTGATCTGGTCCTTGGGCAACCTCAAGAGCTTGCGGATTGCCGACAGGAGGGTAAAAGGCGCCACGGGCTTGTCGACGAAAGCATCCACCGGCAACGCCGAACCGTCTTTGTCCTTGTCGAACCCGAACTTCAGCTCACTGGCGATGGCCGTAAGCATCAGGATCGGCGTCGACCGGAGAGCCGCATCCTGGCGGAGTTTCTTCGCCACGGCGAAACCTTCGGTCGGGCTTTTCATCATGACATCCAGGATGATCAGGTCGGGCCTAGTTTCGCCGGCCATCTTCACCCCGGTTTCCCCGTCGAATGCGACTTCGACGTCGTAATCGGCCCCCTTCAGGATGGCGCGATAACTATCGATGACATCCTTGTCGTCATCAATGCACAACACTTTTTTCCGCATCGCCTTAATCTCGCCGGCCTTGGTCGCGGAGGCGACATAACCCGCTTCCTTCTGCTGAGCGCGGGTGCGCGCGAAATAGGCGGACTTCTCGATGGCGATGGAGATATCGACGTCTTCGACGAAGACCTCGGCCGGAACCTTGAGCTTCGCCGGGGTGAAATTGATGATGGCCTTGACGCCCGCTTCGATTAGCAGATTGGCCATTTCCTGGGCGAGGCTGCCAGGCACGGTGACGATGCCGAGCAACACGTCTTTTTCCTTGACCGTGCGGCCAAGCTGGTCGACGGGCAGGCAGGGAACGGAGGCTACCGTCTTGCCGATCTTTCCCGGGTCGTTGTCGAAGACGGCGACGATATTGAGATCGGGGCGCCGGCCATCGAAGTAAGTCACGATGGCGTTGCCAAGATTGCCCGCGCCGATGAGGACGACGCGCTGCCCGGTCTCGCCTTCAATGATCAGGCCGAGTTCATCGATGATGTTGTCGGTGAAGTAACCATTCTTGGGCGTGCCGATGGCTTTCAGGGACATGAGGTCACGGCGTACTTGGGCGGACGTAATTCCGGCAGCCTCGGCAAGCTCACGCGAATGAAAGCGTTGCTTGTCCTGCTGGCGCCAAAGAAACAGGATTCGCCGATAGGCGCAAAGCCTTTCGATGGTCCGTTCCGGAATTAAATTCATTGTTCGCGCTCTGTAACCGTGTGTGTGAAATATATCACATTGTGAAAATTTTCACAAATGAATTTACTAAGGTCATAGCACCGATTAAAAACATTCGTTGAACCACAATCTTGAATACTGCCGAGGACCCCGGAGAGACATTTTCCCCACCATTGGGGCGCAATTCTCAGGCGAACGTAATAGTCGCGCTTTGAGGGAGGTCAACCTTTTGACGACTTCATCTTTTTATTCGATGAAAATAGGCTGGCGGCGATCATTGCAATCGCCGCACCCTTGGGGGTATGCGACCGATGTGCTTACCGCACCGTGATGTGCGGTTGCCCATCGGCCATTTGGCCGATGACCGAAGCGAAGTTGAAGCCGTGTTGCAGGAAGCCGGACAGAACCTCCGTCACACCCTCCGGGGCGCAGGCGACGAGCAAGCCCCCGGAGGTCTGCGGATCGGTCAAGAGCGCCTGTTCGGTGTCGCCGAGGGGCGCAATCAATTCGACGTTGCCGCCGTAGCTCGACCAGTTGCGCGCCGACGCGCCGGTGATAAATCCCGCATCGGCCAACGCCGAGGCGGAGGGCAAGAGAGGAATTTTGGCGAAATCGATTTCCGCCGAGAGATTCGAACCCTTGCACACTTCCCATAGATGGCCGAGCAGCCCGAAGCCGGTAACGTCCGTGAGCGCATGCACGCCGGAAAGGCAGGAAAGCACCGGCCCGGGCGTGTTCAAGCGGGTGGTGAGCTCGATCATGGCCGCGTAATCGGGTGGCGACAGTTTATCTTTCTTCAACGCGGCGCTATAAATCCCGACGCCCAGCGGTTTGCCGAGAATGATCTTGTCGCCGGCGCGCGCACTGGAATTGCGCTTCAAGTGCCGGGGATTGACGATACCGATCACCGCCAAGCCGTAAATCGGCTCGACCGAGTCGATGGTATGGCCGCCGGCCACGGGAATGCCTGCCCCGGCGCAGGCCGCCTCCCCGCCCTCGAGAATGCGGGCGATGACCTCCAGCGGCAAGGTGGCAACCGGCATGCCGACCAGCGCCAGAGCGAAGAGCGGCGTCCCGCCCATGGCATAGATGTCCGAAATCGCGTTGGTGGCGGCGATCCTGCCGAAATCACGCGGGTCGTCGACGATGGGCATGAAAAAATCGGTCGTCGCCACAATCGCCTGATTGTCGTTAATCTGATAAACCGCCGCGTCGTCGCTGGTCTCGCGACCGACGAGCAATTGCGGCGGCACCAATCCGCCGATGCCTTGTGCCAGGATTTTTTCCAGGACGCCGGGCGCGATTTTGCAGCCACAGCCACCCCCGTGAGAGAGCTGGGTCAGGCGGATGGGGTCGAGCGGATTCATACCGGCGCAGCCTCAGGGCAAGTCGGCGTCGAAACCGGCATCTTCGATGGCGGCTTTCAAATCCGCCCGTTGGACCTTGGCCGGGTCGAAAACCACATGGGCCGTACCCGCTTCGAGCGACACTTCGGCCTGATCGACGCCGGCCAGCGCCGAGAGCACGCCGGTCACGTTCTTGACACACCCCTGGCAGCTCATGCCGCCCACTTTGATCACCACGTCTTCCATTTTCCCTCCATTTTCCGGAATGGCTGCCCGCGCAACAGCTCGGCGAACTCGCCGGGCGGCAGCGGCACGCTGAAATGATACCCCTGCGCCAGATCGCAGTGACGCGCTTCGAGCAGACGCAACTGCTGTTCGTTCTCGACGCCTTCCGCCAGCACGTCGAGCCGCAGGCTATGGCCGATACTGACCACCGTCGCCGCGATGGCGAGATCGTCCGCATCTTCGACGATGTCTCGGACGAAGGACTGGTCGATTTTGAGTTTCCCCACCGGAAAACGCTTGAGGTAAGCCAGCGATGAATATCCGGTGCCGAAATCGTCCACCGCCAGCGCGACGCCCATACGATGCAGCGACGACAGCGTATCGAGATTGGCTTCCGCGTCGTGCATCACGGTGCGCTCGGTCAATTCGAGCTCCAGATACTCCGACTCCAGCCCCGACGATGCAAGGATGCCCGCCACCATGGCCACAAATCCGCTCTGCCGGAACTGCACCGGCGAGACATTGACCGCCATGGTCAAGGGGGCCAGACCGGCGTCTTGCCACGCCTTGGCCTGGCCGCAGGCTTCGTTCAACACCCATTCGCCGATGGCATTGATGAGGCCGGTGTCTTCGGCAACCGGAATGAAGCGGGCCGGCGGCACCATGCCGAGTTCCGGGTGGCGCCAGCGGATCAGCGCCTCGCAGCCAACGATATCGCCGGTCTTGAGCGCCACCAGCGGCTGATAGACGAGCATGAATTGATCGTTGCTCAGCGCCTGCCGCAGACTGTTCTCGAGCAACAGCCGCTCGAGCGTCGCAACGTTCATGTTGTGGGCGTAGAACTGGAAATTCTGCCGCCCCGCCTCCTTCGCCTGATACATGGCGGTGTCGGCGTTCTTGAGCAGCGCCTCGAAATCCCCGCCGTCGTCCGGATAGAGGCTGATGCCGACCGAAGGCGTGATGCTGAGTTCATGCGTGCCGAGCAGGAAAGGTTCCGAGCACACGCCCATGAAGCGGCGCGCCAGTTCGGCGGCGTGCTCGCCGTCGGCGTTGGGCAAAACCATGATGAACTCGTCCCCGCCGAGGCGCGCCACCGTATCTTCCCGGCGCACGATCTTCTGGATACGCTCGGCAACCGCGCAGAGCAACAGGTCGCCGACACTGTGGCCGAGTGAATCATTGACCCGCTTGAAATTGTCGAGATCGAGGAAAAAGACCGCAATCTTGCCTTGCTTGCGCTCCGCCTGGGCCAGGGCCTGGTTGAAGCGGTCTTCGAGCAGGCGCCGGTTGGGCAGCTTGGTCAGGGGATCGAAGAACGCCAGTTCGAGAATACGTTTTTCGGCTTCCTTGCGCTCGGTGAGATCGAACACCGTGCCGACGGAAGCCATACGCCCCCGGAAATTGGCTGGCGACGCCAGGTCCATCACCGGGAAGGTCGAGCCATCCTTGCGCAGCGCCACGCTTTCATAGGACTTTCCACCCTCCCCGGCTGCCCGGCGGCGCTGCTGATCCAGCACCATGTCCCGCTTTTCGGGCGCGGTGAGATTGAGCGGGCTCATGCCGATCATTTCCTCCGCCGTGTATCCGAAGAGCTGCGGCAGCAGCGGGTTGACGAACGCCAATTTGCCGTCCTGCACGACAAAAAACCCGACCTGGGCCGAATTCATGGTGATGCGGAGCAATTCCTCGTTTTCGGCCAGCGCCAGTTCGACCCGTTTGCGCTCGGTGATATCCACGCCAACGCCGACCACGCGATAGTTACGGGGGCCGTCGCGGTCGATGCGGTAAAGGCTGAAGTGCAGCCAATGGATTTCGCCATGCGCGTCGAGGATGCGGCAATCGCACTCCGCCCGGCCGGTTTCCAGCACGCGATGGGCGGCGGCATCGGCCAAGGGCCGGTCGTCGTGATGGATGGCCGTGCGCCAGAGCCTGGGACAAGCGAGAAAATCCGCCTTGGCGCGCTTGTAAATGCGCTCCACCGCGTCATTGACGTAAAGAACCCGCTGGGTGTCGACGGCATAGCACCAGACCATCTCATCGAGGCTGCCAAGCAGTTCTTGGAAGCGCTCCTCGCTCTCACGCAGCGCATGTTCGATCATGACGCGTTCGGTGACGTCGGCGACGATCCCGTGACCCGAAATCGGCCGTCCCTTCGCATCGCATTCCAGGGTGAGGCGATCGGAAAAATAATGGAGCTTGCCGTCGGCCAGGCGAAGCGCATAGCGCGCTTCCATCTGCGTCCGGCCGCCCGGATGGTTGCGCGACAAGCGGTGAAGACGCACGACCATGCGACGCCAGGCGCCGGCCCGCATGCTGCGGCGGACGACGCCCAGGCCAGCAACGAGGAAGTCGCCCTGCGCGAGGCCGAAAAGATCGGCGACGGCGGCGCTGACGGATCGATAACGGCCGCTCTGGAAATCGATGTGGTAAGTCAGCGGCTCGCGAGTATCGAGCGTTTCCTCGAGACCTCGTTCATGGCCTGGCCGACCCGTGTTCTTGTTCTGCGTCATCCGTTTCACCGTTCGCCGGTTGCCAGCGTCGCAAGAGCAATGAACTTGTGACCACCGAAACCGAGCTCATTGCCATCGCCGCACCGGCAACCACCGGGTTGAGCATGCCCATCGCCGCCAGCGGGATACCCAATAAGTTATAGACGAAAGCAAAAAACAGATTCTGCCTGATCTTCCTCAGCGTCGCTTGTGAAAGATCAATGGCGTCGCCGATGCTGGCCGGATCGTTGCGGATCAACGTCAGATCTGCGGCTTCGATCGCCGCATCGGAGCCGGCGCCGATAGCGAGGCTGACATCGGCCGCCGCCAGCGCCGGGGCGTCGTTGATACCGTCGCCCACCATGGCGACCACTGCCCCACCCGCTTTCAATTCCGCGATCACCGCCGCCTTGCCGCCGGGAAGAATGCCCGCCCTGACTTCGTCGATGCCTGCCTGACGGGCGATGGCGGCTGCGGTCGCCGCGTTGTCGCCGGTCAACATCACCACCCGGATGCCGCGCGCCTTGAGTCGAGCCACCGCACCTTTGGACCGCGGCCTGAGCGGGTCGGCGATGGCGAAGAGCGCCAAACCCTCGCCATCGGCGGAGAGCCCGATGACCGTCTTGCCCTCGGCGCGCAGGCGATCGATTTCAGGGCTGGCGCAGCCCGCCCATTCCGGCGCACCCAAGCGCAAGGCACGCCCCGCGCTGCGGCCCTCGACCCCGAAACCGGGCTTGGCCTCGAAATCCTCGAGCGATGCGGGGAGCGCGTCGCCGGCCCGCTCGAGAATGGCGCGCGCCAGAGGATGTTCCGATCCTTTTTCCAACGCCGCCGCCAATGCCAATGCCGTACCCGCGTCGCCCGAAAGGGCAACGACGTCGGTCACGCTCGGGCGCCCCAGGGTCAGGGTGCCGGTCTTGTCCAGCGCCACGACGGTGATTTTTTCCGCCCGCTCGAGCGCTTCCGCGTTCTTCACCAGTATTCCCGCCTTGGCGCCTTGCGCCGTACCCACCATGATCGCGGTCGGCGTCGCCAATCCCAGCGCGCAGGGGCAGGCGATAACCAGCACCGCAACGGCATTGACCAGTGCCAGGGAGAACGGGCTACCCGAGAGCCACCAGGCAAGGAAAGTAAGCAGCGCGATGACGCACACCACCGGCACGAAGATGCCCGAAATGCGGTCGGCCAGACGCTGCACTGGCGCCTTCGAGCCCTGCGCCTCGCCCACCATGTGGATGATCCCCGCCAGCAGGGTATGCTCACCGACGCCGGTGGCACGGCAACGCAGCATGCCCTCACCGTTGGTGGTGGCGGCAAAGACGCGTTCGCCCGCGGTCTTTTTCACCGGCATGCTCTCGCCGGTGAGCATGGCTTCATTGACGCTCGAACGGCCATCGATGACCTCGCCATCGACCGGCACCGCGTCGCCCGGGCGAACGATGAAAACGTCGCCCGGCATCAGGCTTTCCACCGCCACTTCGAGCAGTTGTCCGTCGCGCTCGACGCGGGCGGTCTTGGGTTGCAGGCGGACCAGCGCTTCAATCGCTTCCGAAGTCCTGGCCTTGGCCCGCGCTTCGAGGAGCTTGCCGAGCAAGACAAGGGTGATGACGGCCGCCCCGGCTTCGAAATAGACGTGCTGATCGAGTCCGAGCGCGGTCACCGCGGCGGAAAACCCCCAGGCCATACTGGTACCCAACGCCACCAGGACATCCATGTTGGCGCCGCCGCCGCGCAGGGTTTTATAAGCACCATCGTAGAAACGCCAGCCCACCCAGAACTGGACCGGGGTGGCCAGGGCAAATTGAACCCAGCGCGGCAACTCGGCATGCGAGCCGCCGAGCATGAAGAACATCTGCGCCACCAGCGGCAGCGTCAGCGCGACCGAGATCCAGAAGCGCCGCCGCTCGACGAGATAGGCTGCGGCCTTCTTCGCCTTTTCCGCCGCGTGCGTTTGAGCGTCGGCTGGCGCGGCCGAGAATCCCGCCTTGGCAACCGCGGCGACGACGTCGTTTTCGTCCTTCTCACCGGAAAGCCGCACCCGCGCCCGTTCCGAGGCGAGGTTGACGTTGGCCTCGACCCCGGGAAGGCGGTTCAGCACTTTCTCCAGCCGCGTCGAGCAGGCGGCGCAGGTCATGCCGCCGATGGCGAACTCGACGACGCGGGGATTTCCGTTGCCGCTCATTTCACCAGTTCCACCGGACAAGGCGCCAGGTGCACGACTTTCGCCGCCACCGATCCCAGCATGGCATTGCCGATCATGCCGCGACCATGCGTCCCCATCAGGATCAGGGCGCAGGCCAGTTCGCCGGCAAGCTTGACGATCACCGGCGCCGGCTCGCCGACATGGATATGGGGCACGAAAACGATGCCAGCGGCTTTCAGCGCCTGCCGCACCGGCAACATCTCGGCCTCGCTTTCTTCGCGGTAATGGCGCTGGATCGCTTCCGCGCCGACATGCGCCTGGACAAGGCCGATGGGAATGGGCGGGTGAACATGAAGCACATGCACCTCGGGTCTTTCGCGCAAGCCCGCTGCCAGGGTGACCAACGCCTCGGCGGCGCGCAGGGCGCAGTCAGAGCCATCGACCGGCAATAGAATTTTCATATTGGCCTCATATCATTTCAGGACGGCAATCAGCCCGAAAACGCCGAATGCCGCCACCAGGGCGCCGGCAACCATGCGGACCGCCCGATGTCTGGTCCATTCCCGCAAGCGCGCCAGCAGCAATCCGGCGAGCAGGAGGTTGGGCAAGGTGCCCAGGCCGAAGGCCAGCATCGCCAGTGCCCCCTCCCCGGAAGAACCCGTGCCGAGAGCGGTCACCAGCGCACTATAGACCAATCCGCAGGGCAGCCAGCCCCAAAGGAGGCCGAGCGGGAATGCTTGCCCGATGTTGCGGGCGGGCAGGAATCGCCGCGTAAGCGGTTGCAGCCGTCGCCACAAGACTCCGCCCAGGCGCTCGACCGGCGCGAGCAATCCGGTGGCGCCGGCGAGATAAAGCCCCAGGGCGACCAACATGAGATTGGCGAAAACGTAAAGCGCCAGGCGGACCGGCCATTGCCCCTCTAACGCCAGTCCGGCGCTCCCCAGCCCACCCGCCAGCGCACCGGCCAATGCATAGGAAACGATGCGGCCGCCGTTATAGGCAAGATGCAAAGGCCACCGCGACGGCCCGCCCAGCGAAAGCGCGCCGACGATACCGCCGCACATGCCGACGCAATGCACCCCGCCGAGAAGGCCGACGAGAAAAAGGGAGGGATAGACAGACAGCATCGCCGAGCTTCATCCGGGAACGAAGGACAAGGGTACACCAGCCGCGTGAAGTCGGCCTAGATGACCTTGGAGTAGCGCGTACGCTGGCGGTCCGCCCGCAGGTAGCGGTCGAAAATCATCGAAATGGCGCGCACCAGGAGGCGTCCCGGCGGCAGCACCGACAGCCACTCGCGGTCGATCTTCACCAGGCCGGCGCGCTCGAGTTCGCGCAGGTCGTCCAGTTCCGAGGCGAAATATTTGGAGAAATCGATGAGGTGCGAGCTTTCAATCGCTTCGATGGAAAGCTCGAAATGGCACATCAACGCCTGGATGATGGAGCGGCGCAGGATATCGTCCGCATTCAGCTCGATGCCGCGGACGATGGGCAGGATGCCATTGTCGAGGCGATCGTAGTATTCATCGAGGGTCTTGATATTCTGGCAGTAGGTCGGGCCGACCTTGCTGATCGCCGAGATGCCAAAGGCCATGAGGTCGCAGTCGGCGTAGGTCGAGTACCCCTGGAAATTGCGGTGCAGGCGCCCCTGACGCTGCGCCACCGCCAGTTCGTCGTCGGGCTTGGCGAAATGGTCCATGCCGATATAGACGTAACCGGCCTCGGTCAGTTTGCGGATGGTGAGCGAAAGGATCTGCAAGCGGGCGTCGGGCGACGGCAGTTCGCCCTCGCTGATGCGACGCTGCGGCTTGAAAAGGCTTGGCAGATGGGCGTAGTTGTAGATCGACAGGCGATCCGGATTCATCGCCAGCACGCGTTCAATGGTGCGGTTGAACCCAATCACCGTCTGCTTGGGCAGGCCGTAGATCAGGTCGATCGATACCGATTTGAAGCCGCTGTTCCGGGCGGCCGTGATCACCGCCTCCGTCTCTTCCTCGGTCTGGATGCGGTTGACCGCCTGCTGCACGCGCTCGTCAAAATCCTGGACCCCGACGCTCATGCGGTTGAACCCAAGCTCGCCGAGTAGCTGAACGGTTTCGACATCGACCTTGCGCGGATCGACTTCGATCGAATATTCCCCGCCGTCGAGCAGGCGGAAATGCTGACGCGTCGCCGCCATGAGCTGGCGCATTTCGTCGTGCGAAAGGAAGGTCGGGGTGCCGCCGCCCCAATGCAGCTGGATGACGTCGTGCGGACCGTCGAGACATTCGCTTTGCAGCGCGACCTCGCGGGCGAGATATTTCAGGTATTTGGCGCTGCGGCCGTGATCCTTGGTGATGATCTTGTTGCAGGCGCAGTAGTAGCAAATGGTGTTACAGAAGGGGATGTGGAAGTATAATGAGAGCGGTCGGCTGATACCCCCGATATTCCGCTTCCCCAGCCATAGCCGGTACGCTTCCGCGTTGAATGCCTCAACGAAGCGGTCGGCAGTTGGGTAGGAGGTATACCGGGGCCCATTGACGTCGAACCTCCGAATGACCTGGGGGTCGAAGACAAGGTGTTCAGTTGCAAAGCTCATTGAAAACGCCGTTTCTCAATATACAGATTATGCGTGGGTGGTATGAACAGGCCCTTGACCTGGATCAAGCACGCGGAGATTGACTGTGCGCACGAATGTTTCGCCCAAAGAGATTACCTTGTCGGTGATCAAAACCGCCTGCTCGAATTGCAATCTCTATGAGCTCTGCCTGCCTTTGGGTTTGTCCGACATCGAGCTCAAACGGTTCGATGATCTTGTTGCCAATCGTCGCCGGTTGAAACGCGGCGAACACCTCTACCGCGCCGGACAGCCGTTCGATTCCATCTACGCCATTCACAGCGGCTTCTTCAAGACCGACGTCTTGATGGAAGACGGGCGCGATCAGGTCACGGGGTTCCAGATGACGGGCGAATTGCTCGGCCTCGACGGCATCAGCACCGAAGTCCACAGCTGCAACGCCGTCGCCCTGGAAGACAGCGAAGTCTGCATCATCCCCTTCTCCCATCTCGAAAGCCTCTCGCGTGAAATCCACACGCTGCAGAAGCATTTCCACAAGGTCATGAGCCGCGAGATCGTCCGCGACCACGGCGTCATGCTCTTGCTCGGCACCATGCGCGCCGAGGAGCGGCTCGCCGCATTTCTGCTCAACCTCTCGCAGCGTTTCACGGCACGGGGTTACTCGCCGGCAGAGTTCTATCTGCGCATGACGCGCGAGGAAATCGGCAGTTATCTGGGTCTCAAGTTCGAGACCGTCTCCCGCGCCTTCTCGCGTTTTCAAGAAGAAGGCCTGGTCGCCGTTCAGCAAAAACATATCCGGATTCTCAATATTCCCGGCCTCAAGCGGCTGATGAATCATCCCAGATAGGGGTTGCGCGTCAGCGCCACACCGACGATATAGGCAAAGATCAGCAGCGCCACGACAAAAAACGCGGCGCGCGTCTGTTTGGTTTTTCCCCTTTTCAGCGCCATGGTGCCGCATACTATGTAGGCCACCAGCCCCACGACCTTTGCCGTCAGCCAGTTCTGGGCAAAAGGATATTGGCCGCTGATAAAGGCCAGCCCCAGCGCGCTGGCGAGAAGCAAGGTATCGACCACATGCGGCCAGATCCGGACCCAACGCGCCTTCAGGTGCGGCGAATCCGCCAGCATCCACATCCCGCGCACCAGAAATCCAACACCGCTCAAAACCACGAAGGTCACATGCAGGTGCTTGAGCATCGGGTACATCAGGTCTCTTTCCGTGGTCGCAAGCAGCTATAGACCCTTGCTGCGCTGAAAAGGTTTAACAGCAGATACGCCGCCGCCACCGTCAGCGCCATGCCTGCGGGGCGAGCCAGGTGTTCAGGCAGGAAGACGGAAGCGATGACGAGCCCAACCGCGGCGAAATGGACCCACATCTGGGGCCGCATGCGTTTTTCCGGCAGTATCTTGCCGACGCTGGGCGCGGTTCCCGTCTGGTGCAGATGCAGCCAGACCAGGAAGGGCACGATGCGGTAGAGCATGCCGATGATCAGGGTAGTAAAGCCTCCGAGCGCCAGGAGGACGCCGAACAACGGCGCCCACTCCGGCAATTCGGTGAATTCCGGGTACAGGGCCGCGAGAAAACCCATCCCCATCGCCGCCGTGACGCTCACCAGGCCGAATTGCCAATAACGCGTCGGCACGTCGATACGCGCCCGCCGCCGTTGCGCTTGAAGATAAAGGGTGTAGAGCGCAAACGCCGCGCCCAGCAGGGAGAGGCCGCCTTCGGAGAGGCGTCCGAGCCATGGCGCCTCGATCACGACCGCCACCGCCCATGACGCTGCCAGCCCGAGGAACAAGGGCGGAATCCACCAGCTCGGGCGGGCGCGGTAAGGCGGCGTGAGATGGAACATCGGCACCGCCACATAGCACACAGCCGCGAGAACGGTGCCGCCCCAGGCGGCGAAACCCCAGGCCGCATGCAGATTGACCATCTCCACCAAGGGCACCGCCCAGCCCCGTGAGAGCGCCAAGGCAAGCCAGACACCGAGGAAGATGACGCCCACCAATCCGGGCAAGGCAAGCTTGACGCCGCGGATGGTCGGGCTGGTGGTGGGCACGCGCCACAGCGCCACCCCGGCCGCCGTTACGAAAACCAGCACCCCTGCCGCAAGCAGGGCGGCAGCAAGCGTGAATAAAGGTGGATGGCCGAAGATAAAGGCGCCGGCGAGCAGCAAGGCCCCCAGGCTCAACGCAACATGGACGAATCGGGAGATCGCCAGGGGATGCGAGATGCTGGCACCGGTGACCACCGGCAGGATCTGGAACAGCGCACCCACCATGGTGAGCAGCATGAATCCGATGGTAACGAGATGGGTCGCCGCCAAGGCGCCGGGCATCCAGCGCGAGACGAGTATCGACGGCCCTTCGACCAGCAGGAGCGCGCCTGCGAGCGCAAGAAACAGCGGCGCCGTCAGGAAGAAGCGTAGCGGCGCGGAGAAAGGCGGAGCCTTGTCGAAATCCAGCAGCGTCAGCATCACTCCCGCCAGATCAGGATTTCAAAGGTGCCGTCGGCGGTCAGCTCGGATTCGTAACGATAGCCGTTCTGGCGCAAGACTTTGTAGAGCGGATGGGGCTCGCGAAAGAGCAGCAGGAGCAATTTCTCCCCCGGGGCCAGCAGATCGAGCGCGTCCATGGTCAGGACGAACGGCTCCGGAGGCTCCAGATACCGGGCGTCGACCACATGTTCGGTTTTAGGGTGTGACATGAGCAGTCTGGGTGGCTTCGAGCCGGGCGACGAGATCGTCGGCCTCGAGCGCGAGATGTTGGTCGCACATGGGGTAGAGAACGTTTTCTTCCTTCATGTTGTGTTGCTGCATCATGATCAGCAGCGTATCCGCCACGCCCTGATAGTTTTCCAGATCGCCGGCGTCAAGCGCTTCGCTGGCTTCTTCGAACAGGGAGCGCATCTGCTGGTGCTCCATCCGCATCATCCGCGTCGGACCGCACATGCCCCCCGAATGCGCGTCGAAGCTGGGGAAAAGGGTTTCCTCCTCGCTTTCGAAGTGCGCCAGCATCGCCGCCTGGAACTTGCGGAAGGCTTCTGCCGCTGCCTTTGGATCGTTCCGGGCGACGGCTTGTTCTGTCCCGGCGAAAAGATCGTCGCAATGGCGATGGTCGCCGGTCATGAATTGGCGAATGACGGTCATGGTGGTTCTCCGTTGAAAGGGTATGACCCATTGTCGTGAGAAGCGGCAGCATGAGACATTGATTCGAGTCAAAAATGGAAAAAACCTGCGCCCAATGGCGTTGCAAATAAAAATGCCGGTCGTATGCAACGACCGGCATTTTTGATGCCTTACCGCGCCAGGGGGCGCGAACGCTATTTTTCCAGGACGTAGGTCCCGGGGGCGTCGGCCAAGGCAGGGAATTGCTTGTTGCTCGCCGGATAAGCCGGAACCAGATCGCCACTCCGCTCGTTGAGCCACTCCGTCCAGTTGTCCCACCAGGAACCGGCGTGCTTTTCCGCACGTTCATGCCAACGCTCCCAGTGCTCGTTGCGTTCGGGATCGGCGATCCAGAAAGCACGCTTGGGCGGATTCACCGGCGGGTTGACGATGCCGAGGATGTGGCCCGAGGTCGAGAGGACGAAACGCATCGGCGCCTTGATGTTGATGTACTTGCGGATGCGGTAGCACTCTTTCCAGGGCGCGATGTGGTCGTCCTCCGCCGTCACCGCGTAGAGCGGTTGAGTGATCTGGTTGAGGTCGATCAACTCGCCGGCGATGCGCAGCTTGTCCCGTTTGATCAGGTTGTTGTGCAGGTACATCTCGCGCAGATAGAACGAGTGCATGGCGTAAGGCATGCGCGTCGAATCCATGTTCCAGAACAGGACGTCGAACGGCGGCAGGTCTTCGCCGAGCAGATAGCTGTGCACCCAGTAGTTCCAGATCAGGCCGTTGGAACGCAGCATACGGAAGGAGGACGCCATTTCGGTGCCATCGAGATAGCCCTTCTTGGCCATCATCTTCTCCATCGCCTCGATCGTCGTCTCGTCGATGAAAACCTCGATATCGCCGGGCCGGGCGAAATCGGTGAGGGTCGTGAATAGCGTCCAGCTCTTGACCGGCGTCTTGTCCGGCCCATAGCGCCGATTGGCCCAGGCCATGTAGGTGCTGACCAGCGTACCGCCGATGCAGTAGCCGACGAGGTTGACTTGCGGCACCTTGCAGAATTCGCTGGCGACGCGCACCGCCTCGGAGACGCCCTCAAGCAGGTAGTCGTCGAGCGTGACGCTGGCCATGTCCGCGGTGGGATTCTTCCAGCTCGTGACGAACACGGAAAACCCTTGGTCCGTCAAGTACTTGAGCATGCTCTTCTTGGGCAGCAGGTCGAGGATGTAGAACTTGTTGATCCAGGGCGTGATGATGACGATCGGCGTTTCACGAACCTTTTCCGTCGTCGGCGCGTAGTGGATGATTTCCAGCAGCCGGTTGCGGAACACCACCTTGCCCGGCGTCAAACCGAGGTCCTTGCCGACGATGAAGGCGTCCGGATCGACCATCAGGATGTTCTTGGCCTTGGCGTCGCGCATGAAGTTCTTCATGCCCTTGATGACGCTCTCGCCCCGCGTATCGATGCAGCGCCGTATCGCGATGGGGTTGAGCCAGAAGGTGTTGGTCGGCGCCATCATGTTGAGCCATTTGCGCGACCAGAAGGCGGCGCGCCGGCGCTCCTTGTCTGAAATGCCCGGCGTCTCGTAATACATGTCCTGCCAGCGGTGGGTGAAGGCCAGGTACCACTCCTTGATGATGTCCCAGCTCGCCTCGGTCTTCCAAACCGGCTCGGCGAAACGCGCGTCGTCGGCATTGGGCTCGATCACGTCCTCGGACGGAATGCCCATGGCGCGGCGGAAGATGTGGCCCTGCAAGGCCATGAGATCACCCGAAAGGCCGCTGACCGCCCGCAGATATTCCTGCGGATGCACCGCCCAGGCCATCTGAGCATTGACCAGCGACGCCACGGCGCCGAACGGATCCATCGACTTGCAGATGGCGCTGGTAGCCTTCTCGATCTGACTGAGTTCGTGCAGACCGGAATCACCGCTGCTTTGAAGGCTTTCTGAAGAAGCTGTTTTGGGCATCACTCGCTCCGTAATTAGCAATTTCCCTACTTATATCACAGGCCGGCCCGGGGGGTAGCGTGCAAATCCCTCCGGTTCGCATGGAAAAAAATATGGGTGTTGGGCGATTGATACGCATCGGCTTCTCTCCTGCGTCCAGCTTGAATTCAAGGGCGTTTGGCGTAACATGACAAGTAGTAGCGCCACCCGGCGCGGAGTCCGGCAGAGGCGTCATTCCTGGCGCAAACCGGGCACTGACGGAGGAACAACCATGTTCAAGCATATCCTTTTGCCTACCGACGGTTCTGAACTCTCCAAAAAAACCGCCGAGCGCGCCATTGCCTTTGCCAAAGACGCCGGCGCGAAGGTCACCATATTTTTCGCCAAGCCCGAATATCCCGTCGCCTATTTCGGCGAGGGCGCCCTGATCGACCCGACGACGCCTGAAGACTTTGCCGCCATGACCGAGCGCCAGGCGAGCGAATACCTGGGCGAGGTCGCCCGCCTCTGCGCAAACGCCGGGGTCGAATACGACACGGTCACCGAAACCAACGATGTGCCCTACGAGGCCATCATCGCCGCCGCCGGAAGCGCCGGCTGCGACCTGATCTTCATGGCCTCCCACGGGCGCCGGGGGTTGAGCGGCTTCCTTCTCGGCAGCGAGACCAACAAGGTTCTGACGCACTCCAACATTCCGGTGCTGGTTTATCGGTAAAACCCCGGATTGCCCGGCTTGGCGGAGGCGTCGGATAATCAAGGGCCGCCGGGCGGCTCGTCTTTCACTCACCGGCCGGAGCCGTAAGGCGCTTGCGCCAATACTCGACATCGGCACAAGCGAGCAGCCGGGTGGCTTCCTCGAAGGCCGCTTCGAGATTGGCGGCCGCCTGCGCCGTCAATGCCGCCCCAAGTTCGAACGACGCGCCGCGAATGCAGAGCACGAATGCGGGAGGCGGTTCGCCGCCGAGCGTCTGGGAATAGACATGCAGCACCGCGCCGGGCGAAATAGCGTGGGTCGTGGGGCCGAAATCCTTGGTGGCCTGAAGCGCATTGAAGCTGAATGGGGCCGGCGTCTCGATTCCCGCATCCACGAACAGCACCAGGCGGCGACCCTGCATATCCACTGCATGCTCGACCTGCAACTGGAAATCGTCGATCAATTCGATTTCATGCGTGCATCCCTCGCCTGCCACCCAATCGGCAAGCCGTTCGCTCAGAAGCGGACCGAGTGCGTCGTCGCCACGGCTGGGATTGCCGATGGCGATGACGACAACGGGCGGGACGTTCATCCGCCCTGCGAGAGGGAATGCACCAGCGTACCGTCAGCATCCACCAGATCGACGGTGAGCGGCATCTTGCCCAAGGCATGCGTGGCGCAGGAAAGACAGGGGTCGAAGGCGCGGATGGCGACTTCGATATGGTTGAGCAGGCCTTCCGTAATCTCGCGTCCATGCAGATAGCGACGCGCCACATGGCGAACCGCTTCGTTCATGGGTTCGTTGTTGTGGGTCGTCGCCACGATCAAGTTGGCCATGGTGACGATGTCGTCCTCATTGACTTGGTAATGGTGGAAGAGCGTACCGCGCGGCGCCTCGATGACACCCACGCCTTCGTACTGACGCTGGCCGCTGGTGACCAGCAGGTCGGTGCCGCAAATATCGTCGTCCTGCAGCAGGGACTTGATCATCTCGACCGCGTGCAGGAGTTCGATCATGCGCGTCCAGTGATATGCCAGCGGCGCATGCATGGGCGTGTTTCCGGCGTAATCGACGAATTCCCGGCGCTCGATCTCGGCGAGCGGGGTATCGATGTAGTCGCAGTTCTGCACCCGCGCCAGCGGCCCCACCTTGTACCAGCCATGTTTGCTGCCGAGCGTCTTGATGTAGGGAAATTTCATGTAGGTCCAGGACTTGGTTTCTTCACCAATGACGTCCTGGTAGCGGCGATAATCGACGCCATCGAAGATGAGCTTGCCGAGATCGTCCCGCGCCCGCAGGTGGCCGTCGTAGAGGTCCATTTCACCCTGCGTTCCCGCCAGCGAAAGAAAGTTGGAGCGGATCACCCCGAAGCTGTTGTACATGCCCGGGTCCTGGCTGTGCAACCGCTTGGCAATGCTGACCGCACCGCGAGCCCAGGAGACCATCTCGTAGATCCCATTGAGCAGATGGTCCCGTTCCGCGGTCGTCAGCGCCTTGACCACGCCCCCCGGAACTGCGCCGTTGCCATGCACGCGCTTGCCCGTGGCGAGGCGGATGATCTCCTGCCCGAACTTGCGCATCAGCACGCCCTGCTTGGCAATTTCCGGATAATCCTCGACCACGCCCATGATATTGCGGTAGCCGACACCGCTGCCAAAACCGAACAGCAGGTCCGGCGAGGCGAGGTGGAAGAAATGCAAGGCGTGGGATTGGAAGATCTGGCCGTAATGCATGAGGCGGCGCATCTTTTCGGCCGTCTGCGTCAGAACCTTGGCGCCGACGACGGCATCCAGCGCCTTGGCGGCGGCGAGATGATGCGAGACCGGGCAGATGCCGCAAAGGCGCTGCACCATGACCGGCACTTCCCAATAGGGACGGCCCTGGATGAAGCGCTCGAAGCCGCGGAATTCGACGACATGCAGCCGCACCTGATAGACCTTGTTCTGGTCGTCGAGCAGCAAGGTGACCTTGCCGTGGCCTTCGACACGCGAGATGGGATCAATGGCGATGCGGCGCAGTCGTTCGGGGTTCTGGGCGGTTTCCAGGTTGTAGGTCATGCGCTTGGTCTCAATCAATCGTAGTGCAGGAGCTCGCGGCCCAGTTCGGGTTGCCTGCCGGCCAACAAATCCGTCAGCACCTGCCACAGGGCGTCCGCCGACGGCGGACAACCGGGAATGAAATAATCAACCTTCACCACCTCGTGGATCGGGTGCACCTTGTCGAGCGGCAGCGGCAATTCCGGATCGTTCGGGATCACGCCGTTGGCGGCGCTGCCATAAACCTCGTCGAGGATCTCCTGCAGCGGGACGTTGTTGCGCTGCGCCGGCAGACCGCCGTTGATGGCACAGGCGCCGACGGCGACGATGATCTTGCAGTTGGCGCGGAATTCCCGCAGCACATTGACGTTGTCGGCGTTGCACAACCCGCCCTCGACAATGCCGATATCGCAAGGGCCGCAACGCTTGAAATCGGTGAAAGGCGAACGGTCGAGCTCGACCAGATCCAGCAGGTCGAAAAAGCGCTCGTCGATGTCGAGCAGTGAAATATGGCAGCCGAAGCACCCCGCGAGCGCGCAGGTCGCCACTTTCAATTTCTTGGCCGGGACGCTCATGCCTGGCCCTCCTCGGGTGAAGCGGGGGTTGGCAGCTCGGAGATCGGCGCGCGATCGTAGCGACGCTCGCCAATGGGAACGGGCGACCCGCGCCGCTTCCTGACATGCACGCCCACCGGGCAAATTTCCGCCGCCTTGTCGGTGATGGCGAAATCGGTATCGCGGAGTTTGCCGGATTTGGAATTGACGATGAGCTTGGTCTTGATGCCGCGCCCGCCCAAGGCGAAAACGTTCTTGCCGTCGACCTCCCGGCTCGCCCGCACACAGAGCGAACAGAGAATGCAGCGGTTGAAGTCGAGCACGAAATCCGGATGGGAGGCATCGACTTCGCGATTCGGGAAGAAATGGTCGAAGTGCGGACTCATCATCCCGAGGTGGTAGGCGGTTGCCTGCAACTTGCAGTCGCCGCTCTTCACGCAGGCCGGGCAGAAATGGTTGCCCTCGACGAACAGCATTTGCGTCAGGGTGCGGCGATAGCCGTTCAGCTCATCCGTATTGTTCTCGACCACCTGACCCTCGGCGGCGCGCATGGTGCACGAGGAAGTGGTCCAGCCATTGACCCGCACCGTGCAAAGCTTGCAGGAGCCATGCGGCTTGAATTCCGGGTGGTAGCAAAGGCGCGGAATAAAGATACCGGCCTTTTCGGCCGCCTGGAGAATGGTCTGGCCCTCTTCGAAGGGAATGGCGACACCGTCGAGCGTGAAGGTTTTCGCCATCTTCAATTCCCCTCTTTTCCGGCCGGGGCCGCGAGATGCGCCTCGGCATCATTGCGCCCGGT
>JAPUEC010000222.1 GCA_027492775.1 Rhodocyclaceae bacterium | reverse complement strand
GTGAGGAAACGCTCCCCGTTCCAATCAACCACCTTCTGAGCGCCATCTTTTTGGAAGACTTCCGGGATCTGCGTTCGACCGGAATTCTCAAAGGGATGCAGGATTTCGCCCTGACGGCCGACGATGAACGCTTCAATGCCCTTCGTCGCCGCTTCTTCCGGCAACGCCCCCTTGAGCACTTCCATCACCCAGGACCAGCGTGCATGCGTCGCCACGACACCGCGGAGCCGGCCCTCACGGTCGAAAACCGGCGAGGCGAAGTCCACAAGCCGCAACGGCTCGCGGGCATCGGGACCTTTCAACTTTTTGGCCAGGAGCACCGCATCATGCACATCGCTGACGAACACGCCCTGCCGCCCCTGTTCGAACCAAGGCAGCCTGACGACGCTTTCTCCCTCGAGCACGCCGCCGGGGCCGCCCGTACAATCCCCTTGGCATCGGCAACCCCAACCCACGCGTAGTGGCGATAGGAGCGCTTGATCTGTTCGAGGCGCTGACGAACACGCTGACCGTCCAGCGGACTGCTCATGAAGGTCGGCGTCTGGCTGAGCCGGATGACTTCCCGCTCCCGCTCCATCAAGGTCTCCGCGAGAACGGCGGCCACGGACCTGGCGATGCTTTCCAGCGCTTCGCCGCTCGCCGCCGTCATCCGGTTGGAGGCAATCTCATTGACGTAGAGCACCACGCCGGTGCAAATGATCAGCGAGAGGCCGCCGAAAAGCACGGTCATGCGCATGCGGAAATTGTTGAACCATCCCATCATGGCAAGCCACGTCCAAACAAGTGCCCCGGCCTAGCTCTTCAGCCGATAGCCGGTCTTGAACATCCAGGCGACGATGGCCAGCGAAATCGCCATGAACGCCAAAGTCATTCCCAGGCTGACGCCGACGCCGACATCGGCGATGCCGTAGAAACTCCAGCGGAAGCCGCTGATCAGGTAGACCACAGGATTGAAGAGCGAAACGCTCTGCCAGAACGGCGGCAGCATGTTGATCGAGTAGAAGCTGCCGCCGAGAAAGGTCAGCGGCGTAACGATGAGCAGCGGCACCAGTTGCAGCTTCTCGAAGCCATCGGCCCAGATGCCGATGATGAAGCCGATGAGGCTGAAGGTCACCGAAGTCAGCACCAGGAAGAGCACCATCCACACCGGGTGGACGATGTGCAGCGGCACGAAGAGCGCCGCCGTCGCCAGGATGATGAGCCCGAGGATGATGGACTTGGTCGCCGCCGCCCCAACGTAGCTGATGACGATTTCAAGATACGACACCGGCGCCGAGAGGATTTCGTAGATGGTGCCGGTGAAGCGCGGGAAGTAGATGCCGAACGAGGCGTTGGCGATGCTCTGCGTCAGGAGCGAGAGCATGATCAGGCCGGGCACGAGGAAGGCGCCGTAGCTGATCCCATCCACTTCCTGAATACGCGAGCCGATGGCGGCGCCGAAGACGACGAAATAGAGCGAGGTCGACAGCACCGGCGAGACGATGCTTTGCAGCAGCGTGCGCCCGGCACGGGCCATTTCGAAGCCATAGATGGCGCGGATGGCGTAGAGATTCATGCTTCCTCCCGAACCAGGCTGACGAAGATGTCCTCGAGCGAGCTTTGCGTCGTGCGCAAATCACGGAAAGTGATGCCGGCGGTTTCGAGTTCGTCGAAGAGAGCGACGATGCTGGTCTGCTCGTCGTGGGTGTCGTAGGTGTAAGTCAATTCGCTGCCATCCCGGGAAAGTTCGAGCCGGTAATGCGCCAGCGGTGCGGGAACGCTTTCCAGCGGGTTCAGCAGTTGCAATGTGAGTTGCTTCTTGCCGAGCTTCCGCATGAGATCGGCGGTGTTCTCGACCAGGATGATCTCGCCCTTGCTGATGACGCCGACGCGATCCGCCATTTCCTCCGCCTCCTCGATGTAGTGGGTGGTGAGGACGATGGTGACGCCATCCGCCTGCAGCATGCGCACCAGCCGCCACATATCGCGCCGCAACTCGACATCGACGCCCGCAGTCGGCTCGTCGAGAAAGAGGACCCGCGGCTCGTGCGATAGCGCCTTGGCGATGAGCAGGCGCCGTTTCATGCCGCCGGAAAGGGTGATGATCTTGGCGTCCTTCTTGTCCCAGAGCGACAAGGATTTCAACACCTTCTCGATATGCGCCGGATTCGGCGCCTTGCCGAACAGCCCTCGGCTGAAGGAGACCGTCGCCCACACCGTTTCGAAGGCGTCGGTGGTCAGCTCCTGCGGCACCAGGCCGATGAGTTCGCGCGCGGCGCGGTAATCCGCGACGATGTCATGGCCATCCACCCGGACGCTGCCCTCGGTGGGATTCACCAGGCCGCAGACGATGCCGATCAACGTCGTCTTGCCGGCGCCGTTGGGGCCGAGAAGGGCGAAAATCTCGCCGCGCCGGATTTCAAGATCGACGCCCTTGAGCGCCCGAAAGCCGGAAGCGTAGGTCTTGGAAAGATTCGAGATGCTGATGATGGCGGACATGGCGAAATTCATGGGTGGCGTGCTGTTTCGGCGGATTTCATGGGGATTGGTTCCGATGGCGCTCACTCGGAGCAAGGGCATGCCCGCCATTGTATTTGCGGCTAGGTTGCGCACGCGACTTCCTCTTCCTTCAATGGCGAGCCAGGAGGAGAACGGAAAATTGGCGACCCGCTGAACCCATTCCCCCCTATCCCACCCTTGAAGGGGGAATTGCCTTGGCAGCGCTTTCAGCAAAGCGATCAGTGGCAAACGCATTCATGCGATTCGCCCCACCACCCGGTCATGGGTTTTACGCTAATATCCCTGAACCGCAAACGGACCTTGCCGATTGCATCGCCCGCCAGAACCAGGATCGCCTTCCGCCTCGCTGCCATGCCGCTTTCCGCCCGTTCCCTGCTTATCGTCGAGGACGACCCCGCGCTCGCTGGTTACCTCGCTTCCACGCTTGGCGACACTGTGCGCGCCGTATGGCAGGCGCACGATCGCGCCCAGGCGATTGCCCGCTTCACCGCCGCGGAACCGCCCGAACTGGTGCTGCTCGATCTCGGCCTCCCGCCCCGCCCCAGCACCATGGCCGAGGGGCTCGCGGCACTCGATGAGATCATGCATCTCGCGCCCGCCGCCAAGGTCATCGTCCTCACCGGCCAGGACGAGAGCGCCGCCGCCCATGAGGCCGTGCGGCGCGGCGCTTTCGACTTCCTGGTCAAGCCCGCCGCGATTGAAACCATCCTCCAGGCGCTGCGCCGCGCCGCCCTCTTCGCCCGCGAGGAAGAAAAGCTGGCCGCCGCCGGCGAAGCGCGCCTCAATCTGGTCGCCCGCCTCGACGAGGGGCCGAAGGAAGCCGGCGCGGCAGCCGAGGAACAACTGCTGCGGCGCGTGCTCGCCGCCACCAATTACAACGTCGCCGAAACTGCACGGCGTCTCGGCCTGGCCCGCGAACACGTCTACTACTACATCAACAAATATGGCATCCAGCGTCCTGAATAACCTGGCGCTGGCGTTCGTCGCGGTCGGGCTGGCCTTGCTCGGCGCCAGCTTTCTGCTCAACCACCGCGCCCGTGCCCACCAGCGCCGCATGAAAAACCTGCTCCAGCTGGCCAGTCTCGAGATCGAGCCGCTGGAGCTACCCGCCGCCGCCTGGCCTCAACTGGCGGGCGCCGGTTGGCGCTATCTGCACTGGCAAGGCACTTGGTTCGGCCAGCCCATTTTCGGAGCGCTCGGCACGCCTCCGGTTGGCAACCGCAAGTCGCCGCCGCTCGATTTCGAACTTGGCAACGGTGAGGACATCAGCATCCGACTCACGCTCATCCATCAAGCCAGAGGCGGCGAACACCGCCTCTTCGCCGAACCGCTGGCGCGCGTCTTCATCCTGCTGCTCGAAGCGCGGCTGCGCGCCCGTTCCGAAGCGCTTTCGGCGGCGCTCGCCGAACGCGCCCGGCTTTCGCTCTATCTGCAGCACGACATGCGCAACCTGGCGCAATGGGTCAGTTGGGTGAGCGCCGACTTCATTGCTGCCACGCCCGAAACCCTGCCCGCCGTCGCCCGGCGCCTTAAGGAAAACGCCCCGCTCGCGTGGGAACGTTCCGAGCGCCTGATGGCCGCGCTCGGCAAGCAGCCGGCAGAGGACCCGCCGGTGGCGGTTGACCTGCGTCCCGCCTTGGCGCAGGCGGCGCGGCTGGCCGGCATCGAACCGGAAATCGTCGGTGAAGCGCGAGCCTGGGTCGCCAAGAGCCTGCTCTCCCGCGCCCTCGACAACCTGCTTTCCAACCTGGTCGTCGCCTGGCGCGAAAACATCGCCGCTGCCCCGACCTTGCGCATCTCCGAGGCCGACGGCAATGTCGAAATCGATTTTTTCTTCCCCTGGCCGGCAGGAAGCGCGCCGCTTCCGACCGAAAAACTATTCGAACCCTTTGCCAGCGGCCGCCCAGGCGGGCTCGGGCTCGGCCTCTACCAAGCGCGCAAGAGCCTGATCGAAGCCGGCGGCGAACTCCACGCCGCTCCCTCGCCGGAAGGCTTGGAATTCCAGCTCCGCCTCCCGGCCGCCCCGTAAAAAAATCTGACTCTTTATACTTTGGTCTTAGGACTAAAGTTGTAAGCGTCAATTAAAACGCTCCGGCGTATTCAGAGGAGACCTATGCAATCCATATCTCGCGCCCGCCAGTCGGGCTTCACCCTGGTGGAAATCGCCATCGTCCTCGTCATCATCGGCTTGCTGCTTGGCGGTGTGTTGAAGGGGCAGGAAATGATCGAGAATTCTAAGGCCAAGGCAATTGTTAACGACATGAAGGCCATCCAGGCTGCTTATAACAGCTACATCGACCGGTATAAGGCAATCCCTGGCGATGAAACGAATGCTGCAATGAACGCCCGAGGCTGGGCTGGCGGTGGTCAAGGCGGTAACGGCAGCGGAGCGCTGGATATCCCCGTAGCAGATACATTTGTAAGTGTTGCTGGCGGCGAACAAGCTGCGTTCTGGCGTGCACTGCGCGCCTCCGGTCTGGTGACAGGTAATGCTGCCAACGTAGCTGGCGCGGTTAATTTGCCTAGAAATGCGGCCGGTGGCTTAATTGGCGTCACTTCAAATACGGTCGGCGGCGTTCCGGGTACCGTATATGGCAGAAGTGGGCTCTTCGTGTGCGCCTCTGGGCTTAGTACAAAACTTGCAAGCGCAATAGATGTTCTTGTTGATGGCGCACTACCCGCCAACCAGATTGGTAACAATATCGGCGAAATGCGGGGGGCCAACGGAGGTGCCAATCCGCTCGCACCTGCGGCCGCTGCACCGGGTGCTGTTGCATACAACGAAACAGCTCAAACCAACCCTTGGACGCTCTGCATGAGAATTAGCTAACTCAGTCCAACATCTGGCAAAGCCCGCTTCGGCGGGCTTTTTCATTTCCGCAGCAACCGTTCCTCACCCACGGTGAGCGCCTCCGGCTACCCGAGCACCACCACGTCCCCTTCTTCCAGCATCGTCTCCGGCGCCGGTTCGATGCCGGTAATGCCGCGACGGCGGATGGAGGTGATTTCGCAGCCGGCCTTGGCCAGATTGAAATCGGCAATTCGGCGGCCGATACCGCGACTACCGGGCGCCAGCCAGGCGGAGTGCAGGCGTAGTTGGCTGCGGCCTTCGTCGTCGGTGTCGGACAAGCCGCCGAAGAAGCCGCGCAGCAACTGATAGCGCTGCATGCGCGTGTCGCGTATGCGCCGCAGGACGCGGTTGAGCGGGACGCCGACCAGGACCAGCGCATGCGAGGAGAGCATGAGGCTGGCTTCCAAAGTTTCCGGCACCACTTCGGCAGCACCGGCCTGAGTGAGGCGATCCATGTCGCGGTCGTCGTGGGTGCGCACCACCACCGGCAGACCTGGGC
>JAPUEC010000221.1 GCA_027492775.1 Rhodocyclaceae bacterium | reverse complement strand
AACCAGGCCCGCTTCATGGCCGGCGAAGTGCGCGTCATGGTGGCGACCAACGCTTTCGGCCTCGGGATCGACAAGCCCGATATCCGCTTCGTCATCCATCACCAGATGCCGGCCAGCCTCAGTGCCTATTATCAGGAATCCGGCCGTGCAGGACGCGATGGTGAGCCAGCGCAATGTGTGCTGCTTTATCTCGCCCGTGACCGTTCAGTGCAGCAGTTCTTTCTCGCCGGCCGCTATCCCGATCTCGCCGATCTGCAAGCCGTCTACGGCGCTCTCGGGGAGCCGCGCGAGACGCCGTGGCGCAGCGGCGATCTGGAAGAAGCGCTGACGCTGCCCAAATCCAAGGTGCAGGTGGTGCTCGCCTTGCTGCACAGGCAGCGGGTGATTTCCATGGACCGCCATCGGCGGCTGCGCTTGTTGAAGCCGGATCTCGATCCCAAGGCGCTGGAACGGATGCTCGCCATCTACGGTGAAATGGCGGGGCAAGACCGCGAAATGCTCGAACGCATGGTTTTCTACGCGCGCTGCGGGCTTTGCCGTTGGCGGGTGCTGCTCGAGCATTTCGAGGAAGAGCCGCCTTTCGAGCGCTGCGGCAGTTGCGACAACTGCGCGCGCATGGCCGAGGTTACCGAGACGGTGGCGGCGTCGCCCGCGACGGCGGAAGAGTCGGCGACGGTCACGCCGATCAAGGCCTTTCCTGCCGGGCAGCCGGTGCGCGTTCCGCGCTATGGCGACGGCGTGGTCGAATCGGCCGACGAGCAGTTCGTCGCCATCCAGTTTCCCGACGGCAAGCGCCGCAGTTTCATGGCCGCCTATGTCGAGCCGATCGAGGCGGCGGCGCCGGCTGGGTAACCAGCGCCTTAAGGTATGCGGGTGCAGCTCGCACCGCCGGCTGCCGCAATCCGGCGACTCGCTATAAACTACGCGACTTGTCATTCAGCGGTAACACGACGATGGAAACCCTCGATGCGATCATGACCCGGCGGAGCATTCGCGCCTTTGCGGATCAGCCGGTGAGCGAGGCGCAGTTGCGGACGCTGCTGGCGGCGGCGATGAATGCGCCGAGCGCCGGCGATGGCCGCCCCTGGCACTTCGTCGTCACCACCGATCGTGCCCAGCTCGATGCGCTGGCGGAGAGCGTCGATGCCGGCAATCCCATGTTCCGGCAGGCGCAGGCGGCGATTTTGCTGTGCTTCGACGAAGGGCTGGAAAAATTCAAGGGCTTCGGCCCACAGGATTGCGCCTGCGCCGCACAGAATCTCCAGCTTGCCGTGCACGACCTTGGCCTGGGAACGGTGTGGATTGCCGTGGTCGGCATTCCGCCGCGGGTCGCCGGTTGCCGTGCCGTGTTCGGCGTGCCCGAGCAAATCACGCCTTTTGCGCTGTTTCCGCTCGGCGTGCCGGCCGAACCCTTGCCGGCCGAGGCGCGGTACGATGATAAAAAAGTGCACTGGGGACGCTGGGCGTTGTCCAAGGAATAAGGCAAACCCGCCATTCGCCTGCTCTGAGGCGGAAACGAAGCGGGAAAGACAATCAGGGATGTGAGGGGAACCACATGTTGCTGCATCACCAATTCGTACGCACGGCCAAGAAACACGAGCGCAAGCTCGCCATCGTCGACCGCACCCTCGACCGCCGCCTGACCTACAAGGAAGCGCTCATCGGCGCGCTCATCCTGACGAGCAAAGTCGATAAATACCCTAAAGGCTTTCTCGGCATCCTGCTGCCGAATTCGGTCGGCTCGGTGCTTTCCATCCTCGGGACGCTGTTCAGCGGCCGCATTCCGGTGATGATCAATTACTCCACCGGCGCCGAGGCGAATTGCCGCTTCGCCCAGAAGAAGTGCGATTTCGTCCCCATCATCACCTCGCGCGCCTTCTGCAAGAAAATCAACTGCCCGCACGTCGAAGGCATGGTGTACCTCGAGGACATCATGGCGTCCGTCTCCAAGCTCGACAAGCTGGGCGCCTTCATCAGGGCCTCGCTGCCCGTCGATTCGCTCCTGCGTCGCATCCACGGCGGGGAGGAAGACGATACCCTGCTCATCCTCTTCACCAGCGGCAGCGAGCGCGATCCCAAGGCGGTTCAGCTCAGCCACCGCAACATCAGCCAGAACATCGACAGCCTGGCCGAGGCCTTCAAGTTCGTGCCGGAGGACGTTTTCCTCGCCAACCTGCCGTACTTCCATGTCTTCGGCCAGACGGCCAATCTCTGGGTGCCGCTGGTCTTTGGCATGACCATCGTCAGCTACGCCAATCCGCTCGATTTCAAGACCGTCTGCGAAGTGGTGCGGGAGGAAAAGGTGACGCTGCTGGCCGGCACGCCGACCTTTCTCTGGGGCTATCTGCGCAACTCCAAGCCGGGCGATTTCGATTCCTGCCGCGTCATGCTCGGCGGCGCCGACAAATGCCCGGAAGCCCTGCGCAGCGGCTTCATGGAAAAGCACGGCCAGGTCCTGCTCGAAGCCTATGGCACCACGGAAACCAGCCCGGCGATCACCGTCAATACGCCGGAAAACAATCGCCCGGGCAGCGTCGGCCGGCCCATCCCCGGCGTTTCCGTGCGCATCGAGCATTACGAAACCGACGAGCCCTGCGAGCCCGGCGTCACCGGCAAGATTATGGTCAAGGGCGACAATGTCATGAAAGGCTATTTCGACGATTTCGAGCACACCACCGAGCGCATCCGTCACGGTTGGTACGACACCGGCGACATGGGCTACTTCGACGCTGATGGCTATCTCTGGCACGTCGGGCGACTCAAGCGCTTCCTCAAGATCGGCGGCGAAATGGTGTCGCTGGTCAAGGTCGAGAACGTGCTGGAAGATTTCCTGCCGCCCGATGTCGAATGCTGCGTCGTGGAAATTCCGGACGCGCTGCGCGGTGCCAAGATCGTCGCCGCAGTCACCGCCGAGATCCCCGAGCAGGAAATCCTTAAAAAAATGGCGGAGCATCTCACGCCCATCGCCATGCCCAGCCGCTTCGTCATCATTCCGGAAATGCCCAAGACCGGAAGCGGCAAGCTCGACTTCCGGCTGATCACGGAAATGGTGCGGGATATCGTGCGGCGATAGCCAAGAGAGGGGTTGCCGACGGTCGATGTCGGTTATCCTCGGGATCGTCCAAAACAGGCAGCGCCGGTGACTGAGTCTCCGACGGCCACATCATTTGCTCATGCCAAAAAAGCCCATTGCGGAACGTACCGCCAAGCAGCGCCCCGAGCCTCTTGCGGCCGTGAAAAAAAGCCTGCATCCGCGCAACAAGCACCGTGGACGCTACGACTTCCCGCAGCTGGTCGAGTGCAGCCCGGAGCTGGCGCAGTTCGTCGCGCTCAATGCCTATGGCGACGCTTCCATCGATTTTGCCAATCCCGATGCCGTCCGCGCCCTCAACCGCGCCCTGCTCAAGTGCGTGTACGACATCACCGCCTGGGACCTGCCGCCGCAATATCTTTGCCCGCCCATTCCCGGCCGTGCCGATTGCCTGCACCACGTCGCCGATTTACTGGCGATCGATGGCGTCGTACCGCAGGGCGAAGCGATCCGGGTGCTCGACATCGGCGTCGGCGCCAACGCCGTCTATCCCCTGATCGGTCATAGCGAATACGGCTGGCGCTTCGTTGGCACCGATATCGACCGCGCCGCCCTGGCCTGCGCCCAAGCCAACATCGACGCCAACGAAGGCTATGGCGATGCGATCGAGTTGCGCTTTCAATCGGCACGCTCGGCCATCTTCAAGGGCGTGCTGAAGGCCGACGAACTTTTCGACCTGGTAATGTGCAATCCGCCGTTTCACGCCTCGCTGGAGGACGCCCGCGCCGGCAGCGAACGCAAGTGGCAAAACCTTGGCAAGGCGGCGCCCAATGCCAAGGCGCCCGTTCTTAACTTCGGCGGGCAGTGGGCCGAGCTGTGTTGCCTGGGCGGCGAGGAGGGCTTCATCAGCCGCATGGTCGCGGAAAGCGCCCAGATCCGGAATTGCTGCCTGTGGTTTACCACCCTGGTCTCTAAATCGACGACCTTGCCGGCGGTCTATCGGGCGCTGAAACAGGCCGAGGTGCAGGAGAGCCGGACCATCGAGATGGCGCAAGGTCAAAAGAAAAGCCGCATCGTCGCCTGGACCTTCTTCAACCGGCGCCAGCACGAAGCGTGGCGAAACCAGCGTCGGAACGCTTGAACTTGGAAAACGCCGGCGACCGCGTCGGGGCTGGCCGCGAAGGCCCATGGTGCGTATATCTGATTGAATGCCGCGACGGCAGCATCTATACCGGCATCGCCATCGATGTCGCGGCGCGCTATGCTGCGCACGCCGCCGGTAAGGGCGCGCGCTACACCCGGTCGCATCCGCCGGCCCGGCTACTGGCCAGCATCGAATATCCGGATCGCTCCAGCGCCTTGAAAGCGGAATACCGGATCAAGCAATTGCCGGCCACGGCCAAACGTGCCTTGGCGGCCGAAATGGCCGCGTCAGCATTGGCAGCGCCTACGACTTCCTGAAGCGGATCATGGATTGCCGCTTTTAATCTTTACCGCTTGTTGAACTGAAAGAACCGTCATGTCCCGTCCGACTCTGAAACTGCCCCCCAAACCGCCTACTGCGGAAGGCGAGATCAAACCGCCCTGGCGCAAGCCGGTGCGCGGCGGTTTCCGGGGAACGCGACCGTCCGCCGCGACCCGCGCCGAGCGTGGCGCCCCACCGGCCGCTTCCCCAGCCCCAGCGCCGGTCACAGCGGCGGTGCCGGTCGAGACCGCGCCGATCGTCGAGCGCATGGAGGCCGAATCCAGTATCAAACAACCGGAAGTCCGCGCGCCCGCGCGTCAGGTGGAGCGGAAAAAGCCGGAAAGCGCGCCCAGGAAAAATAAGGAAGACGCCCCACGCCGGGAAGCACGTTCCCCTGAGATGCCGAAAAAGCCGTATCCGAAACGCCCTGCGGCCAGCCCGGAAGCGCCTGCGAACCGGATTCGCAGTGAGCGTAAGGTGCCGCCGCCGTCGCCGCGGCCGGTGCGTGAGCGCGTCATCCGCGATGCGCCTGTCGCCATCGAGCCGGCATTGGTAGCGCCGGCCGAAGCGCCCGTCGTCCGCCGCCCGCTCAACGAACTGCCACGGCTCTCCAAGCGCATCAGTGAATTGGGCCTGTGTTCCCGCCGCGAGGCGGATGAATGGATCGAGAACGGCTGGGTTCGCGTCGACGGCGTCGTGGTCAAGACGCTCGGCGCCCGCGTGCATCCCAATGCCAAGATCGAGGTCAGCGATGAAGCCGGCCAGCACGAGACGGAGAGCGTCACCTTGCTTTACAACGCCCCGCTCGATATGGATTTCACATCCGGTGACGACAGCGGTACGAGCCCGTCGAGCCTGATCCGCCGCGAGACGCGCTGGGCAGAAGACGATTCGGGCGTGATTTTCAAGGCCAGCCATCTGCGCCGGTTGGCGCTGGTCGGCAAGCTCGACGCCGGTTCGACCGGCATGGTGGTCTTCACGCAGGAAGGCGGTACCGCGCGCCGCATCGCCGGCGATGACGCCAAGCTGGAAAAGGAATACCTGGTGCGGGTGGAAGGGGAACTGGACGAGGATGGTTTGAAAATGCTCGGCCAGGGCCTGACACTCGACGGCATAAAGCTCAAGCGTGCGCAGGTTTCATGGCAGAGCGAACAGCAACTGCGCATGGTCCTGCACGAGAGCCGCAAGCAGCAGATCCAGCGCATGTGCGAGTTGGTGGGCCTGCGCGTGCTCGGCATCAAGCGCATCCGCATCGGCAGCGTTTCGCTCGGCAAACTGCCGCCGGGACAGTGGCGCTATTTGCGACAAAATGAACGCTTTTAACCCGGAGAATCGCTGGTTTGCTTAGGGCGTGTTCACAATCAGGCGACGGTTGCGCGAGGGGTAGGCAGGCTGCAGG
>JAPUEC010000220.1 GCA_027492775.1 Rhodocyclaceae bacterium | reverse complement strand
ACGACAAGATCGCCACCCTGCAGATCCGCCCGCGTGGCTGGCATCTGGATGAGAAGCACGTGCTGGTCGACGGCCAGCGCGTTTCCGGAGGCATTTTTGACTTCGCCCTGGTTTTCTTCCATAACGCCAAGGAGCAGATCGCTCGTGGCGCCGGCCCCTACTACTACCTGCCGAAGATGGAAAGCCATCTCGAAGCCCGCCTCTGGAACGATATTTTCGTCATGGCGCAGGACCATATCGGCCTGCCGCAAGGCACCATCAAGGCCACCGTTCTGATCGAAACCGTGCTCGCGACGTTTGAGATGGAGGAAATCCTTTACGAATTGCGTAATCACAGCGCCGGTTTGAATGCCGGACGCTGGGACTACATTTTCTCCTGCATCAAGAAATTCAAGAACAACAAGGATTTCTGCCTGGCCAACCGGGGTGCCATCACCATGGAAGTGCCCTTCATGCGCTCCTACGCCCTGGCGCTGGTGCAGGCCTGCCACAAGCGCGGCGCCCCGGCGATGGGCGGCATGAGCGCCCTGATCCCGATCAAGAACGATCCGGAAGCCAACGAGAAGGCGCTTGCCGGCATCCGCCACGACAAGACGCGCGACGCCAATGATGGCTTCGACGGCGGCTGGGTCGCCCACCCCGGATTGGTGCCCATTGCCATGGAAGAATTCAAGAAGGTGCTGGGCGACAAGCCCAACCAGTGGGAAAAACAGGTCAGCGGCAGCTTCGGCCCTAAGGACTGGCTCAACTTCCAGCCCAGCCAGCCCATCACCGAAGTCGGCCTGAGGAACAACATCAACGTCGGCATCCACTACCTCGGAAGCTGGCTCGCCGGAAACGGCTGCGTGCCCATCCATAACCTGATGGAGGACGCCGCCACCGCCGAAATCTCCCGCTCCCAGGTCTGGCAGTGGGTGGTGAGCTCGAAAGGCGTGCTCGATGACGGCCGCAAGGTGACCGCCGAGATGGTGCGCCCGATGATCACGGAAGAACTGGCCAAGGTGAAGGCCACGGTCACCGCGCAGGGCGAGGACACCGCCACCTACGAGCAGGCGGCGGTCATCTTCGACAAGATGTCGCTCTCGCCGGAATACCCGGAATTCCTGACCTTGCCGCTCTACGAGGCGATGGCGTAAGGCGTTTCGGCCAACAAAAAAGGCATCGGGAAACCGATGCCTTTTTCAATTGCGCAGCCGGAACTCAGGCGCGCTGCTTCATCTGTTCGGCGTTGAACGCGGCGGGCCACTCCTTGATGATTTCGGCGCGGCTGCCGTTGCCGATGCCGCAGGCGTTGCCTTCGTCGATGTCGATATGGCACTCGGCGGCGTAAGACGGGCTGACGCGGGCGACGACATTTTCGAAGATGATTTCGCGGCCGGGGGCGCCGACACGGATCTTGACGACCTGCTTGTCGACCAAACCCAGGTCTTCGGCGCTCTTGGGATCAAGGTGAATATGGCGGACGGCGACAACCATTCCCGCGGGCTTCCTGACGCGTCCGGCCGGGCCGACGAGCTCGTAGGAAGCGCTGCCGGCGAGTTGGCCGGATTCGCGCACCGGCACCGGGGTGCTGGTCAGCTTGTAGGTGTCGCTTTGCAGGATTTCAAGTTGCGTTTCCGGGCGGGTCGGGCCAAGAACGCGGACATTCTCGAGCGAACCCTTGTCGCAAACCACGGTGACGCACTCGGCGCAGGCGTATTGACCAGGCTGCACCAAATCCTTGACCTTGGTAAGCTGATACCCTTTGCCAAACAGGACATCCACATCGTCTTGAGAAAGGTGGATGTGTCGGTTCGACAGATTCACGATGATGCTGTTTTTCACCTGATACTCCATTTATTATGAAGAAAGGCGTATTTTCTCACGAAAAAAGTAGGTTTTTTGATCTGGTTCAAAGCTTTACACCGTCCATTCACTGATTCCAATCCCTTATAAAGCATTCTAATGGTCGCAACTCTCACGCTGCTCCTCGTCTTTCAGGTCGTGGGTGAAGTCATTGCTTTTGGCTTCTCCCTACCCGTGCCCGGGCCGGTCATCGGCATGGCATTGCTATTCGTCACACTTGTCCTCAAAGGCAGTATCGGCGCGGAGATCCGCCACACAGCCCAGGGCCTGCTGCAACATCTCTCGCTGCTGTTCGTTCCCGCCGGCGTCGGCGTCATGCTGCACCTCGATCGCCTGAAGGACGAATGGCTGGCGCTGACGCTCTCCGTGGTCATCAGCACCGTCGTGGCGCTGGCCGTCACCGCCGGTGTCATGACGCTGGTCGCCCGGAGGCGCGCATGATCCCCGCTGCCGAAATCTGGGATCACCTCGTCGATTCTCCCTTGCTCTGGCTCACCGCCACGCTATTAGCCTATTACGTCGCCTGCGCCATTTCGCGGGCCCTGCGCTCTAACCCGCTCGCCAATCCGATCCTGCTCGCCATGCTGATGCTCGGCGCCACCCTCAGGGCCACGGATACGCCCTACACCAGCTATTTCGGGGGCGCCCGGCTCATCCATTTCCTGCTCGGGCCGGCGACGGTCGCACTCGCCATTCCGCTTTATCTCCAATGGCATCACGTCAAGGCGATGGCGCTGCCCATTGTCGTCGGCTTAGCCGCAGGCTGCGTCGCTGCAATCGTCTCCGCCGTGTTGATCGCGCATGGCCTGGGTGCCAGCGAGGCGACCCTGGCCTCTTTAGCGCCGAAATCGGTGACCACCCCGATCGCCATGGGCATCGCCGAACGCATTGGCGGCCTGCCTTCGCTGACCGCCGTGGTGGTGATCCTCACCGGCATCCTCGGCGCCATTCTCGCCGCGCCCCTCTTCCGGCTGATGCGCATCCGCGACGAGGCGGTGCAGGGCTTCGCCATCGGCCTCGCGGCGCATGGCGTCGGTACCGCCCGCGCCTTCCAGATGAGCGAGCAGACCGGCGCCTTCGCCGCGCTGGCGATCGGGCTCAATGGCCTGCTGACGGCGGTGCTGGTCCCCGTGCTCCTGCCGCTCCTGCAGCGCTGGATGACGTAAACACTGGACAAGCCGCCGGCAAAGCAGAGAATAGCGACTTGATTGTCATCGGGAACAGCGTACCGCCGGGCGAGGCGCCAGCGAACATAAAAGTCACATGTCGATTTTTTCACTCCTGCGCCTGATCCGGCAAAAATGGCTTTGGCTGGCGCCGCACGGCGCCATCGGCGTTTTTGCGCTGACCATGCTCATCCTCACCGGCTTGCTGCAAATGCGCGAGCAGGAGACCGCCCAGACCGCCCTCGAGGGCGATACCCAATGGGCGCAGCGCAGCATTGAAGCGCGCATGCTGAACCACCAGGCCTTCCTCGCCGATCTTGGGCGCGACCTGGAAAGGCGCCGCCTCAACCAGGCTTCGTTCCTCACCCGGGTGGACGGCTATGTGCAGGACAACCCGGATCTGGTGGCGGTTTTGTGGGTCAACGCCCAAGGGCGCGTCGAATGGGTGGCGCCGACCTCGGCTTCGGCCGCGCATATCGGCGACGTGCTCTCGCCTTCCCGGCGAAAGGCGTTGGACGAAGCCTTCGCCAACGGCCGTTTCGCCTATTCCGAAGAGTACGCCAACGGGCACCTGCACCACTCCATGGATCTTTTCCGGCCCGTCCAGCAGGAAGGCGACAACATCGGCGCCCTGGTCGCCGTCCATTCCCTGGAGAACCTGCTCAACGCCACCCTGCCTTCCAGCTTCGCCACCAAGTACAGCGTCGCGCTCAAGGACGAGCAAGGGCGCGAAATCATCTCCAACACCAGCATCAGCCAGCCCGGCACCCCCATTTCCGGCAACATCCGGCTGAACCTGCTGGATAGCCGGCTGGGGCTGCATGTCGTCGCCTATCGCGATGGCGGCATTTGGCTGCCCTACGTTCCCGCCGCCCTAATCCTGCTCCTCACTGCGATCACCGTCGGGACGCTGGTGCTGCTGCGCCGCAACGCCCTGCGCCGCGCCGAAAGTGAGGAACAGTTGCGCAACGCCTACGCGTTCCGCCAGGCGATGTCGCAATCGCTGCTCACCAGCATGCGCGCCATCGACATGGAGGGCCGCATCACCTACGTGAACAACGCCTTCTGCCGCATGGTCGGCTGGAGCGAGGAGGAGTTGATCGGCATGATGCCGCCTTTCCCCTATTGGCCACCGGAAGACGTCGATCAACTGCAGGAATCCCTGCAGCGTTCGCTCGCCGGGGAAGCGCCGCTCGGGCGATCCGAAACCCGCATCGTGACCCGCGACGGCGAACTGGTCGACGTCAGCGTCTACGTTTCGCCGCTGGTCGACGCCACCGGCACCCAACTGGGCTGGATGGTGGCGATGAACGACATCACCGAACCCAAGCGTATCCGCGATGAATTGCGGCAGGCGCAGGAGCGCTTCATCACGGTGGTCGACGGCCTCGATTCGGCGGTGCATGTGGCCGATATCATGACCGGCGAAATTCTCTTCGCCAATCGCGTCTTCCAGAACATTTTCGGTTTCGACACCGTCGGGCGCATCTCCGAAGTCGTCACCGCCAACCTGCAGCCGCCGCCTGCCGCCCTGCTTCACGACCCGTTGACGCTCAGCGCCAGCGAACTGCCTTGTGTGCTGTTCGATGGCGAAATCCGCGATGCGGCGTCGGATCGCTGGTATCACCTGCACGATCGCGCCATCCGGTGGGTCGATGGGCGGCCGGTGCGGGTGCGTATCGCCACCGACATCACCGAAAAGAAGAATCTCGACGATCTCAATCAGCAACAGAAAAAACGTGTCGAGGAAACCTCGCGCCTCATCACCATGGGCGAAATGGCCTCCTCGCTGGCGCATGAGCTCAACCAGCCGCTCTCGGCCATCGCCAACTACTGCGCCGGCTGCATCAAGCGCCTGGAATCGGGCAATTTCCGTCTCGACGATGTGCTCGCGGCACTCAAGAAGGCGGACGAGCAGGCGCAGCGGGCGGGCAAGATCATCCGCCGCATGCGCGACATGGTGAAGAAGACCGATCCGCACCTCCACCCGGTGGCGCTGGCAGAGATCGTCGAGGAAACGCTGTCGCTGGCCGACATCCAGGCGCGGCGCACACACACCGAAATCACGCTCGATATTCCTGCCGACTTGCCCAAAGTCATTGCCGACCGCATCATGATCGAGCAGGTGCTGCTCAATCTCGCCAAGAACGCCATCGAGGCCATGGCGACGGTTCCGGCGCAGACGCGCAAGCTCGTCATTCGGGCCTACCCGCTCGACGGCCGCCTGGTTGAGATCGCGGTCAGCGACAACGGTCGCGGCCTCGAGGAGAAAGAACTGGAAAAGGTGTTCACGCCCTTTTTCACTACCAAACTCGATGGATTGGGCATCGGACTGGCGATTTGCCGTTCCATCGTCGAATTCCACCAAGGCCGCCTGTGGGCGGAATCGCGGCCGGAAGGCGGCACCGTTTTCAAATTCACCCTGCCGAGGGAAAACTGATGCAAAAGATCTACATCGTCGACGACGACGAAGCCATGCGCGACTCGCTGACCTGGCTACTGGAAGGGGAAAACCACACAGTGGAATGCTTCGCCTCCGCCGAGGCCTTCCTCGAGGCGCTCACGGATACCATGTCCGGCTGCCTGATCCTCGACGTCCGCATGCCCGACATGAGCGGCCTGGAACTGCACGAGCGTTTGATGTCCATGGGCAACCACCTGCCGGTGATCTTCATCACCGGCCACGGCGACGTGCCCATGGCGGTTTCGGCGCTCCAGCGCGGCGCCTGCGACTTCATGCAGAAGCCGTTCAGCAACGAGGATCTGCTGGCGCGCATCAACCGCGTCCTGACCCTCGATTGCCAGCAGGCGGCGCAGCGCGAACGCGATGCCGGCCTCCTGGAACGCGCCAGCCATCTTTCGGCGCGCGACGTGGAAGTCATGCAGCGCGTGGTCGA
>JAPUEC010000219.1 GCA_027492775.1 Rhodocyclaceae bacterium | reverse complement strand
GATCTTGGATTCGAGCTCGGCGATCGGTTGTTCGAATTCGAGAAAACTGATTTTCATAACGGCGGCGGTAATTTTGGTCGGGCGTATTCTACCCTATCGCCGTGTCAATATTCGACGGGCACGGGATCGAGGCTGCGCCACAAATACCAGGTGGCGACGGTACGCCACGGACGCCAGCGCTCTCCAAATTCCGCCAAGCGCCGCAACGGCTGCTTCTCGCCACCGAAATAGCGCATGAACACGGCGCGTTGCAGACCGATATCGTCCAGGGGAAAGACATCCGGCCGCAAGAGGTTGAAGATCAGGAACATTTCTGCGGTCCACCGGCCGATGCCCCGCACATCGGTCAATTCGGCGATGACCGCCTCATCGTCCATCGCTCCCCAGCGTTCGGGGAGTATGCGGCCGCTGTCGAAATGGCTGGCGAGATCGACGACATACTCAACCTTGCGGCGCGACAGGCCGCAGTGCGCCAATCCTTCCCGCCCGACCGCCAGCACCGAGGCGGGTGCAACGTTGCCCACCGTGGCCGCAAAGCGGCCCCAGACCGCGTCGGCCGCCTTGACCGAAATTTGCTGCCCGACAATGGAGCGCGCCAGCGTGCCGAAGGCATCGCCGCGCGAGACGAGCCCCATTCCGGCGTAGCGCGCCACAAGTTCGGCCATATGCTCATCTCCTGCCGCCAATTGCTGGCCAGCACGCTGCCAATAGGCCGGGATCATTTTTTTTTCAATCCGGAAACACAAGTGTCGGTATAACAGCGAGAAGCGCCCGATCGCACGACTGGCGCAGAGGTCAGGCAATCAGGCCACGACATGGGGAATTGCGCCACCTTAACAGTGCTGACGGCACCGGACAAGACTGATAGCATTGCAGAATAATTAAATGGACGGGATACCCGGCAGCGCCATGCATCAATTGCACCACATTTTCATCCATCCTTGGTTAAACCGCGAAGAACATTGGGGAGGGCTAATCCTTTCCGGTTCCGGCGGCGGGCGCGAATGTTGTTCCGGCATTGCCCAATTGTGCAGGGAAGCGGACACCGCTTCGCTCTGTCACCAACTTAACTGGTTCGTTCCAGTCGACCCGGAAAGCTGCTTCGCGCAATTCGACGCTTGGCCGAAGGGCAGGACAGTGTTCCTCGTCCAGGAGCCGGAAAACTCCGAGACCGACGAAAACTGGCTGCAACTGGCCGAAACCCTACGCACACTCCACCACAAGGTCGGCGTGTGCGCATATCCGCACCACCCGCTGCCGCCTCCGGGCGGTCCTTGGGATTGCGTCGTCCTCGAAACCTGTCATGCGCGCACCGCACCACCGGTCAAGCTCATCGTTCTCGCGTCGCAATCGACCATCATCATGTCCGGCGTCAAGACGCGCCTCGATTTCGAATGGGGGGCCGCCAACCAGGCCTCCCTGATGGGTACCGAGTTCCTGCTCAATCGCAGCAAGGAATCCACCCAGCGCGACGTCATGCGCGGCCATCTGCTGCGGCTTCTTTCGTTGGTGACGCAGGATGCCGACACGCGCGAAATCGAAGAAGTCTTCCGCCAGGAGCCCAAGCTTTCCTACAGTCTGTTGCGGCTGGTCAATTCCGCGGCGCTCAGTCTGCGCACGCCGGTTACCAGCTTTTCACAAGCCATCACCCTGCTCGGGCGGCGTCAACTCCAGCGCTGGCTGCAACTTCTCGTCTACGCCGATCCCGGCGGCGATCACCGCGCCAATCCGCTACTGCTTTGGGCAGCCATGCGCGGCCGCTTGATGGAACTTGCCTTCCAGCATATCAACCCGGCGCCGCAACTCGCCATCGAACCCGACAGCGCTTTCATGGCCGGCATCTTTTCCCTGCTCGACGTGCTGCTCAACCTGCCGATGGAAGAAATTCTTTCGCAATTGCCGGTCGCGACCCCGGTCAAGCTCGCGCTCACCGAGCGCGCCGGGCCATTGGGTGAATTGCTGCGCGCCATCGAAGCGGCCGAGAAGCGTAAATTCGCAGCCGCGAGCGAGACGCTCACCGCCCTGGGAATCGGCTGTTCAGACTATTCGCAGGCGCAACTGGCGGCCATCGACTGGGCCAACAACGTCAGCCGCCAAGCGGAATAGCCGGCACCGATACGGGCACGCCGCGAGCCGGGCGGATCAACCGTAGCGACCGCCACAAAACGGGTTGTACCGCCGCTCTTCGCCGATCGTGGACATGGGCCCGTGGCCGGGAATGAACTCCACGTCGTCCTCCAAAGCAAAGAGCTTCTCCCGGATGGAGCGGATCAAGGTGTCGTAATCCCCCTTCGGGAAATCGGTACGCCCGATCGACCCCTGGAAAATCACGTCACCGACCTGCACCAGCTTGCTCGGTGCGTGGTAGAAAACGACATGGCCCGGGGTATGTCCGGGGCAATGCAGCACGTCGAGCGTAACCTCCCCGAAGGTCACCTGATCGCCCTCCTTCAACCAGCGCGTCGGCTCGAAGCTGCGCACCCCGGGAAAGCCGAACATTTTGCTCTGCTCGGCCATGCCCTCGATCCAGAAGCGGTCCTCCTCGTGCGGCCCTTCGATCGGCAGATTCATGCGCTCGGCCAACTCGGCGGCGGCGCCCGCGTGATCGATGTGGCCGTGAGTCACCAGCACCTTGACCAAGTCGAGGTTTTCCTTCTTGACGACCGCCAAGACGTGGTCCAAATCGCCGCCCGGATCGATCACCGCCGCCCGACGGGTCTTCTCGCACCAAAACACCGTGCAGTTTTGCTGAAAGGGCGTGACGGGGACAACGGCGTAGCGCATGGTTCGTGGACTCGTAAAGGGGAGCGCGATTATCGCATGTAAAAAAATGCTTGCCGAAAGTCATGGACCGCGCTTAAATTGTAAGCACCAAAAAACATGGGGTTAGCGCGCTTTTTTCAGGCAAAGGAATAACATGATCGATCGCCCACTCCCGGACATCGACTCCTGGGTCACGCTGTTTTCCGAGAGCAGCCTGCCCATCCTTCGCCATACGCGTCGACAACTCGATGAAATGCTCGAGAACATCGACGAGGTCACGGCCCGCGAACTCTCGCAGGTCGTGCTTCACGACCCCATCATGTCGGTGCGTGTCCTCGCCTATATCCAGCCCCTGAAAGGGCGGCGTCTGCAGCATGACATCACCACCATCGCCAGCGCCGTCATGATGTCCGGCGTCGAACCCTTCTTCAAGCGCTTCCAGAATCTGCAGACCATCGAGCATGCCTTGAAGGAGTACGGCCCGCCGGCGTGGCTGGGCGTCATGCAGGTGATCCGGCGTTCCCAGCGGGCGGGCGATTATGCTTACGACTGGGCCGTCTGGCGCCATGACATCAACGCCGAGGAAGTTCACCTCGCTGCGCTACTGCACGATCTGGCGGAAATCCTCCTCTGGTGTTTCGCACCGAAACTCGCCTTGCAGATTCGCGACCTGCGCCTGCAAAACCCCACCATGCGCAGTGCGGCGGCGCAGGAAAAAGTTCTCGGTTTCCCGCTCCTGGAATTGCAACAGGCGCTCTGCCGGGTGTGGCATCTGCCGGAATTGCTCAAGAATCTGATGGACGACGAGCATCCAAGCACGCCACGCTCGCGCAACGTCACCCTGGCGGTGCGGCTGGCAAGGCATTCGGTCGATGGCTGGAACGATCCGGCCCTGCCGGACGACTACCGGGAAATCGGCGAGTTGCTGCACATCTTCCCGCAAGCCGTGATGCAGCGGCTTGGCGTTCCTCTGCCCACCGATGAGGCGGCGGAAAGCGGCGCCACGGAGGCGGCAATTCAACCTTCCGCAGCCGCGCCGGCTCAGGTTCCGGCACCGCCGCCCGCCAACCCCTGAAGCGGTTCAGGCGCGGCTTTCGAGCGTTTCCCAGCGCTCAAGCAATTCCAGCAATTCCACTTCGATCTGTGCCAGGCGCTCGGCGCACTGCTGCGCCTGGGCCGGTTCGCGCTGATAGAGGGCCGGGTCTTCCAGTTTCGCGCTGATTTGTGCCTGCTCGGCTTCCAGCGCCGCGATGCGCTGGGGCAGGGCCTCCAGCTCGCGCTGCTCCTTCCAGGAAAGTTTGCCGGACTTCGGCTTCGCCGCTTCAGCCGGTTTGACTTCCTGCCGGCTTTCGGACTTGGCCTCCGCCGTCTCGCGGGCCTGCGTCGCCTGCCAGGTTGCCCAATCGGTGTAACCGCCAGCGTATTCGCGCCAGCGGCCTTCGCCCTCGGCGGCGATGGTCTGCGTCACCACGTTGTCGAGAAACGCCCGGTCGTGGCTGACCAGGAAAAGCGTGCCTTCGAAATCCTGAAGCAGTTGTTCGAGCAGTTCGAGGGTCTCGATATCGAGGTCGTTGGTCGGTTCGTCGAGCACCAGTACATTGGCGGGCCGCGCGAACAGTCGCGCCAGCAAGAGGCGGTTGCGCTCGCCGCCGGAAAGCGACTTGACCGGCGACCGAGCACGCTCCGGGGCAAACAGGAAATCCCCGAGATAGCCGATGACGTGCTTGCGAGTGCCGGCGATTTCGACGTAATCGGAACCCGGAGAGATCACGTCGGCCAGGCTGGCCTCGGGGTCGAGTTGGGCGCGAAACTGGTCGAAGTAGGCGATCTCGAGCTTGGTGCCGCGGCGAACGCTGCCGGTATCCGCTTCCAGTTCGCCGAGAATCAGGCGCAAGAGCGTCGTCTTGCCCGCGCCATTGGGTCCAATCAGCCCGATCTTGTCGCCGCGTTGAATGCGCGCGGAGAAATCGCGCACCACCGTCTTCTCGCCGAAACACTTGCTCACTTTCAACAACTCGGCCACCAGTTGGCCGCTCTTGTCGCCGCTGTCCAATTGCAGACTGACCTTGCCCAAGCGCTCGCGCCGCGCCGCTCGCTCGGCGCGCAGGCGGTCGAGGCGCTGCACCCGGAAAACCGCGCGCGTGCGCCGCGCTTCGACACCCTTGCGTATCCAGCCCTCCTCCTCTTTCAGGAGTTTGTCGAAACGGGCGTTCGCCAGCGATTCTTCGTGCAGCAAGGCCTCCTTGCGCACTTGGTATTCCGCGAAATTACCGGGAAAACTCGCCAGCCGGCCGCGGTCGAGCTCGACGATGCGGGTGGCGACGCGGTCGAGGAAGCGGCGGTCGTGGGTGATGAACAGCAAAGTCACGCCGGACTCGATGAGCAGCGTTTCCAGCCATTCGATGGCGCCGATGTCGAGATGGTTGGTGGGCTCGTCCAGCAACAGCACTTCCGGTGAGGCAACCAGCGCCTGCGCCAGTGCCAGGCGCTTCTTCTGACCGCCGGAAAGGGTGCCAACCCGCGCCTCGGCGTCGAGCCCGAAGCGCTCGATCACCCGGTCCGCCTGCGATTGCCAGGACCAGGCGCCCAACGACTCCAGTTCGTGCTGCAGGGTTTCCAGCCGGGCAAGCAGCGCCTTTTGATCGCCCGCCGCATCGCTTAAGTGATGTGAAATCTCGTGGTATTCGGCCAACAGCCTCGCCGTCTCGCCCATGCCGGCCACCACCGCCTCGAAGACCGTCTGGTCCATATCGAACGGCGGCTCTTGCGGTACGTAGCCGATGCGAATGCCGGGCTGGACCCACACTTGACCATCATCCAGCGTCCCGCGACTGGCCAACGCCGCCAGCAAAGAGGATTTACCGGTGCCGTTGCGCCCGATCAAGGCCACCCGCTCGCCCGGGTCGAGTTGGAAGTCGGCATGATCGAGCAAGGGAACGTGGCCGAAGGCGAGCGAAGCGTTGGCAAGCGAAAGATAAGGCATGGGATCAATGGAAAAGCAGGCCAAATCGGCACTGTCGCGGATTCTACCTTGGATGCCAGCCGGTCTCCCCGGCCGATTGGCGTGGCATTCCCGCAGCGGCTACAATACCGCCCTGTCCTCCTCGTAGTTCAATGGATAGAACGGGCGCCTCCTAAGCGCCAGATACAGGTTCGATTC
>JAPUEC010000218.1 GCA_027492775.1 Rhodocyclaceae bacterium | reverse complement strand
TAGTTCCTTTTCCATTTCGGTAATGCGCTGCGCCTTGTACGACTTTTGAGCCGCCTTGTGAACCACTTCCTCGCGCTGCGCCAACCCCCACCGGATGGCCGCAACCACCGCCTCGATCACTTCAACGCCGGCAATATACCAATGCCAGCCAAAGTGCGTACGTACGGAGACGCGCGGCGCGGTGATGCCGAAGCGTTGGCGAAACCGCTTGATTCTCAAGGTAACAGCGGGATTTGCCATAACCCGGCTGTCTCGTCCTGCCCGAACATCAGATTCATATTCTGCACGGCCTGGCCAGCCGCGCCCTTTACGAGATTGTCGATGACCGACAATACCACTACCACGTCGCCCCCTTGAGGCCGATGCACGGCGATGCGGCAAAGATTTGCCGCCCTCACCGAACGCGTCTCGGGATGCGACTTGGCCGGCAACACGTCCACAAAAGGTTCATCGATGTAACGCTTCTCGAAGAGCGCCTGGAGATCGATCTCCGATTTCAGGATTCCGTAGAGCGTGGCATGGATTCCCCGCACCATCGGCGTCAGATGAGGGACGAAAGTCAAACCAACCGACGCCTTGGCGCATTCCGCCAGTCCTTGACGGATCTCCGGCAGATGCCGGTGACCGGAAACGCCATACGCCTTGAAGTTATCCGCCGCCTCCGAAAACAAGGAGGACGTTTCCGGTTTGCGCCCAGCGCCGGACACCCCCGACTTGGCATCGGCGACAAGGTGGGCGATATCAACCACCCCCGCTTCGATCAATGGGAGGAAGCCCAATTGGACAGCGGTTGGATAGCAGCCGGGATTAGCGATCAATTGCGCATCGCGGATCGCATCGCGGTTAACCTCCGGGAGCCCATACACCGCCTTGTCGACCCACTCGGGGCACGCATGGGGCATGCCATACCATTTATCCCATTCCGCAATGTCCTTGATGCGAAAATCCGCCGCAAGATCGATCACCCGAACGCCGGCGGCCAATAACGCCGGGGCCTGCTGCATGGCGACGCCGTTGGGCGTCGCAAAAAACACCACATCGCATTTATCAAGGCCGGCGGAATCGGCGTCTTTGACTTGCAAGTCGAGGAAGCCGCGCAGATTCGGAAACATCTCCGCCACCGACTGGCCGACTGCTCCGCGGGAAACAATGGCGGAAATTTGGACTGCGGGATGTTGCGCGAGGATGCGCAACAATTCGACCCCGGCATAACCGGTGCCACCTACGATACCAACCTTGATCATGCTTGGACTCCTTGAGGGCTTGCTATGATAAACCGGCAACCCAAAAGACAAAAGCCGCCCAAGGGCGGCTTTTCTTTGTATCGCAAGCGATTAGCGCTTGGAGAACTGCTTGCGGCGACGGGCCTTGTGGAAACCGACCTTCTTGCGCTCGACTTCGCGCGCGTCGCGCGTCACGAAACCAGCCTTGGACAACGCGGGCTTCAACGCCGCATCGTATTCGATGAGGGCGCGTGTAATGCCGTGACGAACAGCACCAGCCTGGCCGGATTCGCCACCGCCGATGACATTCACCTTAATGTCGAAACCTTGCAACTGGTCAACCAATTGCAGCGGCTGGCGTGCCACCATGCGGCCGGTCTCACGGGAAAAGAACTCGTCGATGGGCTTGCCATTGACGATGATGCCGCCCGAACCGCGCTTCATGAACACCCGGGCAACCGCGCTCTTGCGGCGGCCAGTGCCGTAGAAATAACTTTCAGCCATTTAACTACCCCTTAAATTTCCAGCGCCTTCGGCTGCTGGGCGGTGTGCGGATGCGCGTCGCCGGCATAGCACTTGAGCTTCTTCAGCATCGCGTAGCCAAGCGGCCCCTTCGGCAACATGCCCTTAACGGCTGCTTCCAGCGCGCGGCCGGGAAAACGCTGCTGCATTTTCTTGAAATTCGTTTCACGAATCCCACCCGGATAGCCGGAGTGGCGATAGTATTTCTTGTCTTCGGCCTTGTTGCCGGTGACGCGAATCTTCTCGACGTTGGTCACCACAATGAAGTCACCGGTATCCACGTGCGGCGTATAAATAGCCTTGTGCTTGCCGCGCAGGCGGCGGGCGATTTCAGTAGCGAGGCGGCCGAGCACCTTGTCGGTGGCGTTCACCACGAACCACTCGTGCGTCACCTCATGTGGTTTGGCGGAAAAAGTCTTCATGTGCGCGATCCAATTCTTAGGCGTGCCTGATTGCAGAAAGGCGCGGATTTTATTCGAATCGGCGCCCGAGTGTCAATTGGTTTTCTCTCCGGCGACCGGAATAAAAAAAACGCGACTCTCGCGAGTCGCGTCTAAATCCACACCAAAGGAGGAGGGTGGAGGAGACAAACCTGAACATCCGACACCTATATTCCACAGCGCCATCCGTTCGTACGATTCACATTATGCATGCCACACCATTAAGCAACAAGAAGTTTTTTGCGGCGCGGCAACAAATTTTTGGATCCACCAATAAAATTTATATATTTCTAATTTATTGTTGATTACAATGGATATTTACAATTTACATCGACAATAATCCGTCAATGTTAAATTCAAAAAGCAACTCCTCGACCACAATAAACACGCGGATATGTTGCGGCGCACCATCGCCAAAACAGTGTCCTGCCAATAGTCGCCGCCGCGGAGGTCTGTTTTTGCGTCACTTTTAATCGACGGTAGAATGAGCTCTGAACTTGGAGAGCCCTCTATGGAATGCACGGTAAGTTGGATGGGAACCAGCGGCATGTCTTTCGCCGCCGAGACAGGCAGCGGACATTTCGTCGTGATGGACGGCCCGCCGGAAGCCGGTGGGCGCAATCTTGCGCCTCGACCGATGGAACTGATGCTGGCCAGCGTGGGCGGCTGTACTGCGTTCGACGTCGTCTTGATCCTTAAAAAGGGCCGACACGCTATCAGCGGCTGCACCGTAAGCCTCAAGGCGCAACGCGCGGAGACCGATCCCAAGGTGTTCACCGAAGTCCATTTCCATTATCGTGTTACCGGACGCCAGCTGAAGCCTGAAGCCGTGGCACGGGCCATCGAATTGTCGAAGGAGAAGTACTGCTCCGCCTCGATCATGCTCGGCAAGACCGCCGAGATCACTCATGATTTCGAGATCGTCGAAGAATAGCGAAAAAGGACCGTTGAGTAAGGTTGAGGCCGGAAGTCAGACGTAAAAGGCGGTGCGGGTCATCACCTTTGCGGCCAGACGCATGGCGCCTTTGATCGGCCAGGGCAATTCCGCGGCACCGAGGCCAACGGCGGTTTCAGCGTGACGCGCTTCATCGATTTTCATTTGCTCGACGACGCATCGGGATTTCACGTCCTGAACGGGGATTTTGTCGAGATGACCGAGCAAATGCGCTTCCACCTGACGCTCGGTTTCTGCAAGAAATCCAAGATTCCACCGCTCCCCGAGCCGGCCCGCCAATACACCGAACGAAAAGGCGCCGGCATACCAAAAGGGGTTCAAATAGCTTTTGCGCCCGCCAAGTTGCTCGATGCGACGTTCGGTCCACGCAAGGTGTTCGGTTTCCTCTTCTCCGGCGCGCCTTAGCGAATCGCGAATTTCCGCGCTTTTTGCGGCCAGCGATTGACCCTGATAAAGCGCTTGCGCGCAAACCTCCCCGCAATGGTTGACGCGCATCAGCGCCGCCACGGTGGACTTCTCCTGTTCGGACAACTGGCCTTCGGCGAATTCCGCGCCAGGGACTGGCCGGATGCTGTGCGCACGCGTGAAGACTGTCCGCAAAGCAGCGTCGAATCCAATGATGAACGAGTCGGGAAGCATCTATCGTGGCCGTAGCGCTTCGCGCTTCAAGGCGAAACGGATGTCATCGAGATTGGCGATCACCCCGCCGGGACAAAAAAAGTCCGTGAACAGGGCCGCCCGATATCGATTTGACGGCTCTTCCCGGATCTTGTGCCATGGCGGATTGCGGGTCTTCGACCATCCGACACCGGCATGCCCGGAAGCGTAGTGTCGCCACTCCCGCGTCTCGCAGCGCATCCCTTCATAACTGGTATTGACGGCGCCGCCCGATGTCTCGATCACGAGCGTGTAACGCACTACACCATCGCGACCGACGGACAACGCGGCGGGATCGACAAAAAACCGGTGCTCGGTGGCAGCGCTGACATAGAAGGCAATGAGATCCTTCTTCACCGGCAACGGCGGCAAGTGCGTCGCCATTTCCTCCCACGGCTTGGTGTCGTAATCGTTTTCGAAATCGTTCTGACGCATGCTGATATTCGGCATCGATTGGGCTCCCGCTGAGGCCGCAAGCACGACACCGACGAGGCACACAGCCGCCCCACGCACCATCTTCTTGCCCAAGCTCGTCAAATCTTTCTCCTATCAGCGTTCAGACAACTTCATTGCCCGCGCTCACGGCGGCGCGGGGAAGCCGCCGGTGGCGGCCTGCGCTTCGGCGATCAGCGTCCATGAAGTGCATCAACTCCTTGAGCGCCAGTTGATAGACGCCGCGCTTGAATTCGATGACGCTCTCAAGCGGCACCCAATACTCATTCCAGCGCCAGGCGTCGAATTCCGGCTTGTCGGTCGTCCGCAGACTGAGGTCGTTGTCCCGCCCCACCAGGCGCAGGAGAAACCAGATTTGCTTTTGCCCCTTATACGAGCCGCGCCATTCGCGTTTGATCCATTGCATCGGCACTTCGTAGCGCAGCCAGCCCTTGGTCCGTCCCAGAATACGCACGTGCTCGGGTTTGAGCCCGATTTCCTCGTAAAGCTCGCGGTACATCGCCTGAACCGGCGTTTCGCCGCGCTTGATGCCGCCTTGTGGAAATTGCCACGAATGCTCCCGGATACGCTTGCCCCAAAAGACCTCGTTTTTCGCGTTACAAAGAATGATGCCGACGTTCGGGCGATAGCCTTCACGATCGAGCATGATAAGTCCTGCATAAATATGTGGTTGCCCGCATTCTTTCACAAAGGGCGGCCGCATGCAAAGACGCGGACCTGTGTAAAATTGAGGATTCGCAACGAAATCAAGAACTCACATGCGCACCTCGCAATTTTTTCTCGCTACCCTCAAGGAAGCTCCGGCGGATGCCGAAGTTGTCAGTCAGAAGCTCATGCTCCGTGCCGGTCTGATCAAACGCGCAGCGGCCGGCATCTATACCTGGATGCCTCTGGGGCTGCGGGTATTGCGTAAAGTGGAGAACATCATCCGCGAGGAAATGAATCGCGCTGGCGCCCTGGAGCTGCTGATGCCGGCGGTGCAGCCGGCGGAACTGTGGCAGGAATCGCGCCGCTGGGAGCAATATGGCCCGGAATTGCTGCGTTTCAAGGATCGCCATCAGCGCGACTTCGTCATCGGCCCGACGCACGAGGAGGTCATCACCGACGTCGTGCGTCGCGATGTCAAAAGCTATCGCCAGCTTCCCCTGCATCTCTATCAAATCCAGACTAAATTCCGCGATGAAATCCGTCCGCGGTTCGGCGTCATGCGCGGACGTGAATTCCTGATGAAGGACGGCTATTCCTTCCACACCTCCTTCGCCGATCTGCAACGCGAATATCAGAACATGTACGAGACCTACAGCCGAATTTTCACTCGGCTTGGCTTGAAATTCCGCGCCGTCGCCGCTGACACCGGCTCGATTGGCGGCACCGGTTCTCACGAATTCCACGTTCTGGCGGATTCCGGCGAAGATGCCATCGCGTTCTGTCCCGACTCTGATTACGCAGCCAACGTCGAACTGGCTGAAGCGCTGGCTCCGACGGCACCGCGCGCCGCGGCGACGGCATCGCTCGCGAAGGTCGCCACTCCCGGCAAGACGGTTTGCGCCGATGTCGCCGCTTTTCTGGGACTGCCGCTGGAGAAAACGGTCAAGGCCATCGCCATCGTCCATGAGAGCAAGGACAAGCGGAATTTCATCCTTCTGCTGCTGCGCGGCGACCATGAATTGAACGAAATCAAGGCCTGCAAGATTGCCGGTCTCGCCCCTTT
>JAPUEC010000217.1 GCA_027492775.1 Rhodocyclaceae bacterium | reverse complement strand
CCTGCAGCCTGCCTACCCCTCGCGCAACCGTCGCCTGATTGTGAACACGCCCTAGCCAGACCCGCAAATCCGGCATTTTCATCTCGCTCCTCCCATTACGAAGCAGACCACTAGGACATGAGCGACTTCCACAACCCGGAAACCGGCACCGAACGCTTCCGTTTCCGCGTCACCTTCGCCGCCGCCGCGGTGCTGTTGGCCTTTCTGGCTCTGATCGGGCGTTTCGTCTGGCTCCAGGTGCTGCAACACGACTATTACCAGACCCGTGCCGAGGAAAACCGCATATCGCTGGTGCCCATCGTTCCCAACCGCGGCGTCATCGTTGATCGCAACGGCGTCGTGCTCTCGCGCAATTACTCGGCCTTCACGCTCGAGGTCACGCCCTCGCGGGTCGAGGACCTGGAGGCGAGCATCAATGCGCTGGCCGAAATCATCGATATCCAGCCCAAGGATCGGAAGCGCTTCAAACGCCTGCTGGAAGAGGCGAGAAACTTCGAATCCATCCCCATCCGCACCCGCCTGACCGACGAGGAAGTCGCCCGCTTCGCGGCGCACCGCTACCGCTTCCCGGGCATCGAGGTCAAGGCCCGCCTGTTCCGCCAGTATCCGCTCGGCAATCTCGCTTCCCACGCCATCGGCTACATCGGCCGCATCACCGACCGCGACAACGAGTGGATCGAGGAAGAGGAAAAGGAAGCGAATTACAAGGGCACCGAACACATCGGCAAGACCGGGCTCGAACAACACTATGAATTCGAGTTGCACGGGCAGACCGGCTACGAGGAGGTCGAAATCGATGCGGGCGGGCGCGCCATCCGCAGCCTCAAGCGCATCCCGCCGGTTTCCGGCAACAACCTTTCGCTGACGCTCGACGCCAAGCTCCAGGAAGTCGCGGAAAAGGCCTTCGGCGACCGCCGGGGCGCGCTCGTCGCCATCGAGCCTTCCACCGGCGGCGTCCTGGCGCTGGTATCGACGCCGACCTATGACCCCAACCTTTTTGTCGACGGCATCTCTCCGGACAACTGGAAGGACTTGAACGAATCGCTCGACAAACCGATGGTGAATCGCGCCTTGAACGGCGCCTACCCGCCGGGATCGACCTTCAAACCCTTCATGGCGCTGGCGGCGTTGGAGGCTGGGAAACGCACCCCATCGCAAGCCATTTCCGATCCGGGTTACTACACCTTTGGCAACCACACTTTCCGCGACGACAAAAAGGGCGGGCATGGCATGGTCGATATGTACAAGTCGATCGTCCAGTCCTGCGATACCTACTACTATGTGCTTGCAAACGACCTCACCATCGACGGCATCGCCCGCTTCATGCGGCAGCTTGGATTCGGTCAAAAGACGGGCATTGATATCGGCATCAACGGCTCTGGCGAGTCGGAAGGGATATTGCCCTCACCGGAGTGGAAGAAAAAGCGCTTCAGGAAGCCGGAGCAACAAAAATGGTATGCCGGCGAGACCATCTCCATCGGCATCGGCCAGGGCTACAACGCCTACACGCCGATCCAGCTGGCGCAGGCGACGGCAACCGTTGCCAATAACGGCGTGATGTTCCGCCCGCACCTGGTGCGCTACATCGTCGACAGCCGCACGGGCGAGAAGCGCTTCATCGAACCCCAGCCGCTGCGGGAGTTGCATCTCAAGCAGGAAAACATCGAAGTCATCAAGCGCGCCATGCTTGGCGTCAACATCGAAGGGACTGGAGCGCGGGCCTTTGCCGGAGCGGCTTACCAGGCCGCCGGCAAGACCGGAACGGCGCAGGTCTATTCGCTCAAGGGTGAAAAATATGAAGCCAGCAAGGTGAAGGAACGCTTGCGGGATCACGCTCTTTTCATCGCCTTTGCCCCGGTCGACAACCCGAAAATCGCCTTGGCGGTGCTGGTCGAAAACGGCGGCTTCGGCGCCCAGACCGCCGCACCGATCGCCCGCATGGTGCTCGACTATTATCTGCTCGGCAAAACACCGGGCGGGCCGGCAAGCGAGGACGCCAACGCCTCCGAGGAGGAAGAACGATGAGGGATCTCGCCGGCACTCTGCGGCGCTGGGCGCGTGAATCGGTCGTCCATCTGGATTTCCCGCTGCTTGCGATTGCGCTCACCATCTTTGGCGTCGGTCTGATAACCGTCAATTCGGCAACCTACGACACCCAAACCAAGTTCTTCGCCCAACTGGTCAACGGCGGAGTCGCACTGGCGATTATGTGGGTCGCCTCGCGGATCCCGCCGCAAAAACTCATGCGCATCGCCGTTCCGGTTTACGTTATCGGGATTGTCCTGCTCGTCGCCGTCTTTCTTTTCGGCATCAAGGTCAACGGCGCCCGACGCTGGCTGCCTCTCGGCGTGACCCGCATTCAGCCTTCCGAAATCATGAAGATCGCCATGCCGCTCATGCTGGCCTGGTATTTCCATAAATACGAGGCGGCGCTCAAGTTGAGACACTATGCGATAGCCGCACTCCTTCTGCTCGTGCCTTTCGCCCTCATCGCCAAACAACCGGACCTCGGGACCGCCATCCTGGTCGGCGCCGCCGGCTTCTACATCATCTTCCTCGCCGGATTGCCCTGGAAATTCATCCTCGCCCTGCTAGTCATGGCCGGCGGTTCCGCGCCCTTTGTCTGGAACATGCTGCACGACTACCAGCGCAAGCGCATTCTGACCCTGCTCGACCCCACCAGCGACCCGCTCGGCGCGGGCTATCACATTATCCAGGCGACCATCGCCATCGGTTCCGGCGGCGCCATTGGCAAGGGCTATCTCAACGGCACCCAGACCCATCTCGAATTCATCCCCGAGAAGCACACCGACTTCATCTTCGCGGTCTTCTCGGAAGAATGGGGCCTGCTGGGCAACAGCGTGCTCGTCTTTCTCTATCTCATGCTCATCCTGCGCGGATTGATGATCGCCGCTGGCGCGCCGACCCTGTTTACCCGTCTGCTCGCCGGCGCCATCAGCCTCATTTTCTTCACCTACGCCTTCGTCAATATGGGTATGGTGAGCGGCATCCTGCCAGTCGTCGGGGTGCCTCTGCCCTTCGTCAGCTATGGCGGCACAGCCCTGGTGACGCTCTTTCTCGGTATCGGTATCCTGATGTCGATTCAAACCCATCGCATGCTGGTGAAAAAGTGAGCCAACCTCTCCGCCACGGCCAGCTCGCCACCATAGCCCTTCTTGCAATCATCCTCGCCGGTTGCGGCAGCACGCCCAAGGGCGGAACGCCCTCCAGCCCGGAGGTAACGCCGACGCGCCCCACGGCGCGGACGCCTTCGAAGCCGCCGGCGGTTGTGCTGAAGAAAGGCGGCGGTTTCTACAAGGACGACGGACCGGCCGACGAAATCCCCGAAAACCTCGACGAAGTCCCGGATGCGGAACCGAAGTGGGAACCCATCCACAAGCCGGCAACCCGTCCCTATGTCGTGCTCGGACGCGAATACATTCCCAGCAGCACCGTCCAGCCCTACCGCGCCCGCGGTATCGCCAGCTGGTATGGCAAGAAGTTCCACGGCCAGAAAACCTCGATCGGCGAGCCCTACGACATGTTCGCCATGACCGCCGCCCACACGACCCTGGCGATCCCTTCCTACGTGCGCGTCACCAACCCGCGCAACGGCAAGTCGGTGGTGGTGCGGGTGACCGATCGCGGTCCCTTCCACATCGACCGCATCATCGACCTTTCCTACACCGCGGCCTACAAGCTGGGAATCGTCGGCAGCGGCAGCGGCGAAGTTGAGGTTGAGGCGATCATTCCCGGCAGCTCGCCCGCCACGACCATCGCTCAGGCGTCCGCGACGCCCAAGACGACCCCTGCCGAGCGCGACGAGATCGCGCAAATGGCGACGCGGCTGGCGAGCGAGGAAAACCCGCCCAAGACCCTCGTGGTGGCGGCGAAGGGCGTCTTTCTCCAACTCGGCGCCTTCGCCAACGCCGATAACGCCGAAAGTCTCAAGAGTCGACTCGAAAGCGAACTGGAATGGCTCTCCGAGCCACTACGCGTCTATCCGGCGGGCGGCATCCATCGCCTTCAGCTTGGCCCGTACGCCAACCGCAGCGACGCCGAGCGCATCGCCGAAAGAATCCGCCTGGCGCTGGGCTACAAGCCGACCCTGGTCACGCGCTGACGGTCTGCGCCGACTCGAACGGCTCATGCGCCGCTGCCGTGGCGACGACGACATTGCCCTTGCCGCGATATTCCAGCCCTGTGAAGCACATCTTGTGCGCCATGGCGATGCCCCGGCCGTTGGGGTCGAAGGCGCGTGCCGGATCGAAATCCAGATAGCCCCGCCAGTCAAAGCCCTCGCCCTGATCGGCGATGGTGAAGCGCAATTGATCGCGCTGCCGCTCGACGCGGACGGTGGCGAAGCGCTCCCGGTATTGCGGCAGGGCCAGCCGGCGGACGATTTCGGCCTCCCATTCGCCCTCCAGCTTCAAGCGCGATTTTTCGGCGTAGGTGATTCCGAGGTTGCCATGCTCGACGGCGTTGAGCATGAGATCGGCCAGCCCCGGGGCGGTCTTGCCCGGCGTCGCGGTGAACGCCGCGAGGACCGGCACGAGGTTGTTGATATCCTGAAGGGTGGAAAACCGGTATTCAGCCGATGCAGTGAGCCGACGGGTTTCTTCGAGACTTTGGGAGAGATGCCGCAGCGAACGCCGGGCGTGATAATCGCCGATGGCGCTGCGGACGATCGAGACCAGCGCGGCCTGCGAATAAGGCTTGGTCAGGTAGTAATAGGCACCGGCCTGCAAACCCTCGCGCACCTGCTCGGGGGCCGCGGCGCCGGTCTGGACGATCACCGGAATGTCGGAAAAACGAGGGTTTTCCTTCATCCGGCGCAGAAAACTGAGTCCATCGAGCTCGGGCATGCCGCGATCGACGAGGACCAGAGAATAATCGCTCCCCGGCGCTTCGAGACGCCACCAAGCCGTCATCGGATCGGCTTCCAGATCGAGAAGCAGCGGCTCTTCCGCCAGGAATTCCTGGATGAGAAACAGATTGATCTGTTCGTCATCGACTACCAGGACCCGATCTCTTCCCATCACTCCTCCGCCCTTGGCTTCGGGCCGATCTTAGCATAAGGATCCGCTCAACCAGGCCCAGGGGATTGCGCACTGCGGGTTGCCCGGCGCCTTTGATGGAGATCAATTTTGCTGGCAACCCGCTGGCTATAATCCAAGATTGCTCCCCATAACGCCGCCATGACTCGATTACCCGACCTGGTTTGTCCCGCCGGCAGCCTGCCCGCCCTGAAAGCAGCGGTGGACAATGGTGCCGACGCCGTCTATCTCGGCTTTCGCAACGATACCAACGCCCGCAACTTCGCCGGCCTTAATTTCGACGAGAAATCGGTCACAGAGGGCGTGCGCTATGCCAAGGCGCGCGGCAAGGAAGTGCTGGTGGCGATCAACACCTTCCCGCAGCCCGGGCGCGTGGCTGATTGGCATCGCGCCGTGGACGCGGCGGTCGGCCTCGGTGCCGACGCGGTCATCCTGGCTGATATCGGCCTGCTCGACTATGCGTGCAACCGCCATCCCGAATTGCGCCTGCATCTCTCGGTGCAGGGTTCGGCCACCAGTTACGAAGCCATCAATTTCGCCCAGCGCGAATTCGGCGTGCGCCGCGCGGTGCTGCCCCGTGTGCTGACCCTGGCGCAGGTGGAGCACGTGATCAAGAACACCAGTGTCGAAATCGAGGTTTTCGGCTTTGGCAGCCTCTGCGTCATGAACGAGGGGCGCTGCTGGCTCTCCTCCTACGCCTGCGGCGAATCCCCGAATACCGTCGGCGCCTGTTCCCCCGCCAAGTACGTGAAGTGGGAAAAGCAGCCGGGCGCGATGGAAACCCGGCTCAACGGCATCCTCATCGACCGCTTTGCCGACGCCGAGCCGGCCGGCTATCCGACCCTCTGCAAGGGCCGCTTCGAGGTCAATGGCGAAACCTACTATGCGCTGGAAGAGCCGACCAGCCTCA
>JAPUEC010000216.1 GCA_027492775.1 Rhodocyclaceae bacterium | reverse complement strand
ATATCGTTCCCAGTCTTTCTCTAGCTCAGGCGCGCGTGACCCACAGGGTCATCAACACAAACACGCCGATAATCATCGTAAAAGCGTAGTGGTAAATGTGGCCGGTCTGGAACAGGCGCGCCAGGGTCGCAAACCAGCTCACCACGCGAACCGCTCCGCCGACGATGATGCCGTCGATCAGGCCGGCGTCGCCACCCTTCCACAGGCCCCTGCCGAGCAAGCGTGCGCCACCGGCGAAGATCACTTCGTTGAACTTGTCGAAGTAGTACTTGTTGTCGAGCAGGGTATACAGCGGCGCACAGCGGACCTTGATCGCTGCCGCGATGTCGGGCCTCTTCATGTACAGGAACCACGACGATGCGACACCGAGGAAAGCCAGCCAGAACACCGCTGTGGTAACCGCGTGCGTGGCCATCGCCAGGGCGCCGTGGAAGTGGTGGGCAAGCTCTTCCATCACCGGATGCGCCTCGGAATCGACGAAGATTGCGCCTTTGAAGAAGTCGCCAAAGAGCATCGGCTCGATCGTCATGTAACCGATGAATACCGACGGAATGGCCAGCATGATCAGCGGCAGGGTGACCACCCAGGGCGTCTCGTGCGGTTTCTGGCCGGGCGCAAGACCATGGTGCTCGGCGTGCGCATCATCGGCGTGATGCGCGTCGTCGGCATGCGCCGAATGATCGTCGCGGGTGTGCTGCGCGGGCTTGGCGTGCGCTGCGTGCGGTGCATGCGCGGCCGCTTTGCCGAAACGCTCTTCGCCGTGGAAGACCAGGAAATACATCCGGAACGAGTAAAAAGCAGTGACGAAAACACTGGCCAGCACGGCGAAATAGGCAAAGCCGGAACCCGGAAGATGCGAAAGCGCGACCGCTTCGATGATCGAGTCCTTGGAGTAGAAGCCCGAAAACAGCGGCGTACCGATCAACGCCAGCGATCCGATCAGCGACGTAAACCAGGTGATCGGCATGTACTTGCGCAAGCCGCCCATGTTGCGGATGTCCTGGTCGTGGTGCATGCCGATGATGACCGAGCCGGCGGCCAAGAAAAGCAGCGCCTTGAAGAAGGCGTGGGTCATCAGGTGGAAAATCGCGACCGAGTAAGCCGAGGCGCCCAGCGCCACTGTCATGTAGCCGAGCTGCGACAGCGTGGAGTAGGCGACGACGCGCTTGATGTCGTTCTGGATGATGCCGAGGAAACCCATGAAGAGCGCCGTGATGGCGCCGATGATGAGCACGAACGAGAGCGCCGTGGTTGAAAGTTCGAACAGCGGCGACATGCGCGACACCATGAAGATGCCGGCCGTGACCATGGTGGCGGCATGGATCAGCGCGGAGATCGGCGTCGGGCCTTCCATCGAATCGGGCAGCCAGACATGCAGCGGCACCTGCGCCGACTTGCCCATGGCGCCTATGAACAGGCAGATGCAGGTCACGGTCAGTAGCGACCAATCCGCAGCGCCCCAGATATTGATGGTGGCGCCAGCCAGTTCGGGGGCTTTCTTGAAGACCGTGGCGTAATCCAGCGAACCGAAATGCGCGAGGACGAGACCGATTCCGAGAATAAAGCCGAAGTCGCCGACCCGGTTGACCAGGAAGGCCTTGAGGTTGGCGTAAATCGCCGTCGGTCGGGTGTACCAGAATCCGATGAGCAGATAGGAAACCAGACCGACCGCTTCCCAGCCGAAGAAGAGCTGCATGAAGTTGTTGCTCATCACCAGCATCAGCATGGAGAAGGTGAAGAGCGAAATGTACGAGAAGAAGCGGTTGTAGCCCGGGTCGTCGCGCATGTAGCCGACGGTGTAGATGTGGACCATGAGCGAAACGAAGGTCACCACCAGCATCATGGTGGTGGTCAGGCTGTCGATGAGGAAGCCGACTTCAAAGCGGTAGGTGCCGCTGGTCATCCAGGTATAAACGGCGCCGTTGAAAATGTTGCCCGCCTGGACATCCTGAAAGATCAGGACGGAGGCGACGAACGAAACGGCCACGCCAAGGATGGTGACGGTGTGAGCGATCCAGCGCGGGATGACACGGCAAAACAAGCCAGCGATGGCCGCGCCCAATAGTGGCGCGAGCGGAACGAGCAAGTAGAGTTTTTGCATTTCCATGGTCAACCCTTCAGGCTGTCCAGATCATCGACGTGGATGCTCTTCAGATTGCGGAAAAGCACGATAAGAATGGCCAGGCCGATGGCGGATTCGGCAGCGGCGACCGTAAGGATGAAGAAAACGAAAATCTGGCCCGAGTAATCGCCCAGGAAGTGCGAAAAAGCCACGAAATTCATATTGACGGCCAGTAGCATCAATTCCAGGGCCATCAGCAGGACCAACAGGTTTTTCCGGTTGAGGAAGATGCCGACAATACTGATCGCGAACAGCATCGCCCCCAGAATCAAGAAATGGGATAGGGTCAAGGTCAGCATGACTCAGTCTTTCTCCACTGGCATTTGCAGCACGCGGACACGGTCCTTGGCCTTCACTGCAATCTGCCGTGACGGGTTGGTGTTCTTGCTCTTCTTCGGTCCGCGGTGGGTCAGGACGATCGCGGCAATCATCCCCACCAGCAGGATGATCGATGCCAACTCGAAGGGGTAAACGTAATCGCTGAACAGCGCCCTGCCCAGTTCCTTGACGTTGGAAATTTGAGAACTGTCAATCACGGCAGCGCTGGCCGCAACCTGGAAATATTTGTTACTCAACACCATGGCCATTTCCAGGACCATCAGAATGCCGAGCAGCGCTCCCAACGGCAGATAGCGCCAAAATCCCTGGATGCGATCCAGATTGATGTCCAGCATCATGACCACGAACAGGAATAGCACCATGACGGCACCGACATAGACCAGGATGATGGCGATGGCGAGAAATTCGGCTTGCAGCAGCGCCCAGATGCCGCCGCAAGTAAAGAAGGCGAGAATCAGATGGAGCGCCGCATGCACTGGATTGCGGGCGGTAATGACCCGCAGCGCGGCAAACACCAGAATGGCCGAGAGAAAAAAGAAAACGAAGGTTTGAAAATCCATCGCTAGGTCCGCTTATCGGTAAGGTGCATCTTGTTCGCGATCCTTGGCGATTTGCGCCTCGTAGCGATCGCCCACCGCCAGCAGCATGGCCTTGGTGTAATAGAGATCGCCGCGTTTCTCGCCGTGGTATTCGAGGATATTCGTTTCAACGACCGCATCCACCGGACAGGCTTCTTCGCAGAAGCCGCAGAAGATGCACTTGGTCAGATCGATGTCGTAACGCGTGGTACGCCGCGAACCATCAGCCCGCGGTTCGGCTTCAATGGTGATCGCTAGTGCCGGGCAAATGGCTTCGCATAATTTGCAGGCAATGCAACGCTCCTCGCCGTTTGGATAACGGCGCAACGCATGCAACCCGCGGAAGCGGTTGCTCAACGGCGTTTTTTCTTCCGGATACTGCACCGTGATCTTGCGGGCGAAGAAATACTTGCCCGTCACCGCCAAGCCCTTGAACAGCTCCTTCAAGAAGAGGCTGTTGATCGTTTCTGTTATTGCACCCATGGCGTAGTCCTCATTTCCAGATGTTGGCGGGCGACATCATCCAGACGCCGACGACAAGCAGCCAAACCAGACAAAGCGGCACGAACACCTTCCAGCCCAGACGCATGATCTGGTCGTAGCGATAGCGCGGGAAGGTGGCGCGGAACCAAAGGAACAAAATCAGCAATACGAATATCTTGGCGAACAGCCAGAAGATGCCGTCCGGCAGGAAACCGACGGGCGACAGCCAACCACCCAGGAACATGATCGAGGTCAGCGCCGACACCAGAATCATGTTCGCGTATTCCGCCAGGAAGAAGACCGCGAAGGCCATGCCCGAATACTCGACATGGAAGCCGGCGACGATTTCCGATTCACCTTCCGCCACGTCGAAAGGCGCGCGGTTGGTTTCGGCCAGGCCGGAAATGAAATAGACGACGAACATCGGCAGCAGCGGCAGCCAGTTCCAGGAAAGGAGGCCGACGCCCATTTCGGCGAAGCGTCCCTTCCCTTGCGCCTGGACGATTTCCACGAGATTCAGGCTATTGGAAACCATCAATACGCAAACCAGCGCGAACCCCATGGCAATTTCATAGGACACCATCTGCGCCGCCGAGCGCATTGCGCCGAGGAATGCGTACTTCGAATTCGAGGCCCAGCCGGCGAGGATAATGCCGTAGACACCCATCGAAGTGATCGCCAGGATGTAGAGCAAGCTGGCATCGATGTTGGCCAGCACCAAGGTGTCGGTGAAAGGAATGACCGCCCACGCCGCCAGCGCCGGCGCAATGGCCAGCATCGGTGCGATGACGAAGATCGCCTTGTTGGCGCCACTCGGAACGATAATTTCCTTGAGGAGCAGCTTGAGGCCGTCGGCGATGGGCTGGATCAATCCCCAAGGGCCAACCCGATTCGGGCCGATGCGGACCTGCATGTAACCGATGACCTTGCGTTCCAGCCATGTCAGATAAGCGACAGCCAGCATCAGCGGCGCGATGATGACCACGATCTTGATCAGCGTCCAGACCGCCGGCCACACCCCGCCGAACATCCCCTGGCCAAAATTCGTCAGCGCATCCATTTATGCACGCTCCACGGAAATGGGGCCGAATGGTTCACCAAGCGCCGCCGTGCTTGGATGCGCGGCAGCGACTCGAACACAGCCGACTGGCACCGCGGCGTCGCTCTGAACCTTTAGCACGGCAACGCCCTGCCCTTGTCGAACCTGGACCTTTTCGCCCGATGTCAGCCCCAACCCGGCCAAGGTATCGGGATGCACGCGCGCTTTCGGCGGCGCCGCATCGCGGGTGTTTTGCAAGGCCGGGGCGCGGCGCACCAGCGGATCAGTGAAATAAATCGGAACATCGGCGATACGCTGGAGGCCGCCATCGGCCATCGGTGTCGTCGGGGCGATCGCGACAGTCAAGCTGTTATCAAGGCCGTTGGCAAACTGGGTACCCTTGCCGAGAACTTCGTCGCGCACTTGCTCGCTGCTCTCGTAATCGAAGCCGGGAAGGCCAAGCAGGTTGCCCAGCACGCGCAAGACCTTCCAGCCGGGGCGGGCATCGCCACGCGGCCGCACCACACCGGTAAAGCTTTGGACACGGCCTTCGGCATTGATGAAAGTGCCGGAGGTCTCGGTAAAGGGCGAAACCGGCAACAGCACATCCGCGTATTCCAGCGCCGGCACATGCTGGAAGGCGGACATCATCACTACCATCTTGGCGTTACGCAGCGCATTCACGGCCACCTGCGGATTGGCACAATCGTATTCAGGCTCGATACCGAGCAGGACATATCCCTGGCGGGGCTGCTCGAACATGCTGCGAGCGTTGGCGCCGCTCGGCACCGCGCCAGCCACATAGCCGCCGACGCTGTTTGCCGCTTCGCCGAGGAAACCAACGGTCGCGCCGGTGAGTTCGCCCAACTTGAGCGCCAAGGCTTGCAAACGTGCAGCCTGCGGCAGTTGCGTGGCAACATTGCCCAAGAAAATCGCCTTTTTCTCGCCGTCGATCAGGCTCTGCGCGATGCGACGACCGACGTCATCCACCCGGCCGTCTTCTATGTCGGAAAGCGTCGCGCCCTTGATTTCGGCCGCAGCCCTGACCAGACCCGCAAGGCTTGCAACCAGTCGGGAAGGCGCCACCACCAGATTGGCGTGCAAATCGATCAGTGAATCGTCGGTCGTCACCGAAAGCAGGCTGACCTTGGCCTTGTTCTTGGCGGCGACACGCAGTCGCGAGGCGAGCAGCGGGTGATCCTTGCGCAGGAACGATCCCACCACCAAAACGGCGTCGAGGTGGTTGATTTCTTCGACGCGCATTCCCAGCCAGGGCGCGCCAGCGCGCTTCCCATCGGCCGCGAAGTCGTTCTGGCGCAGTCGGAAATCGATATTGCCGCTGCCCAGACCGCGGGTGACCTTGGTCAGGAGCGCCATTTCCTCAAAGGTGGAATGCGGCGAAGCGAGGGCGGC
>JAPUEC010000215.1 GCA_027492775.1 Rhodocyclaceae bacterium | reverse complement strand
TGTCGGCCTTGTCGGCGGCGTATTCCATGGTGACGACGCGGTAGCCTTCCATCGCCGCCTGCAGGGCGCAGATCGGATCGATTTCAGTCACCCACACTTGAGCCGAGAGCGCACGCATGGCTTGGGCCGAGCCTTTGCCGACATCGCCATAACCGGCGATCAGCGCCACCTTGCCGGCGATCATGACGTCGGTGGCGCGTTTGATGCCATCGACCAGCGATTCGCGGCAACCGTAGAGATTGTCGAACTTGGACTTGGTGACCGAGTCGTTGACGTTGATCGCCGGGAATTTGAGTTCGCCGCGCTCGTGCATCTGGTAGAGGCGGTGCACGCCGGTAGTGGTTTCCTCGGTCACGCCCTTGATTGCGGCGAGACGGGTCGAGTACCAGGTCGCATCCTTGGCGAGCTTGGCCTTGATCGCGGCGAAGAGAATGGTTTCTTCCTCGGAGCCCGGATTGGCCAGCACGGAAAGATCCTTCTCGGCACGAGCGCCGATGTGCAGCAGCAGGGTGGCGTCGCCGCCGTCGTCGAGAATCATGTTGGAGTAACCGCCATCCGCCCATTCGAAAATGCGGTGGGTGTAATCCCAATATTGTTCCAGCGATTCGCCCTTGACGGCGAATACCGGCGTACCGCCGGCGGCAATGGCGGCAGCGGCATGATCCTGAGTGGAGAAGATGTTGCAGGAAGCCCAGCGCACTTCGGCGCCAAGGTCCTTAAGGGTTTCGATCAGCACCGCCGTCTGGATGGTCATGTGCAGCGAGCCGGTGATGCGCGCGCCCTTGAGCGGCGCGGCGGCCGCGAATTCCTCGCGGATGGCCATGAGACCGGGCATTTCGGTCTCGGCAATGCGGATTTCCTTGCGGCCCCAGTCGGCGAGGCCGAGGTCGGCGATAACGTAATCTTGCGTTTCAGCCACAGCGTTCATGCGAACTCCTTGCGTGTGGCCGGGGGAAGCGGCGGTTCGAACTCACCGTCATCCATGCCCGGCATGGGTTAGGTGAGCGCCGTTCTAACATAAACGCCGTCGAGCCTGGGATTGCACGGAAGCTTCCGGCAATCTCGCAGCGCTCCTCGACAGCGATGGGATTATAACCTGCCTGGCAGCGATTCGTCAGACAGAAAAACACATATAACCAATAAGATACGGTTCCAATCCAGAGTACCAGGCATGGACGGGCGCAATGCCCCTAGCGCCTCACGCTGTGCAGAACCGGCGATCCCCGATAAACATCCGGGTAAATATCGAACAGCATTACATCGCCGTGCGATTCCGGCGACCCCATCCCATAGAGGCTCCCCACACCCTGCTGCGACAAGGTCAGCGCCTCGCTGATCTCGGCTAGGGTCACGGTTTGCCAGAGGGCGGTTTCTTCTTCCGGGGTGACGTCGCACATGTCGATACAGTCTTGCAAACAAAGCATCTCCATCTCCCGTTAGAAAAGAAATTAGAGAGCCACCGAATGTGTAAGGTTCCGGTAAGTTTTCGCGCTATTTGGCGTCCGAGGCGTAACCCGCCCAAAACTCGTCGACGTTGCGGATGCCCCATTTGACGGGGTCCTCCCGGCCGGTGATCTTGTCGTGCGCGCTGCGCCCGAGATCGACGATTTCCGGCTTGATATAGGCCTGCGCCTTGGTGGAGAAGAACACCCGCACCTTGGGCGTCAGCAGGGATTTGGCACCCTGCTCGACCACGACCCCGAGGCGCCCGGACTGCAATCTGACAAAAGAGCCGATGGGATAGATCCCCAAGCTTTTGACGAAGGCCTGAAAGACCGCCGGGTCGAAATGCCCTTTCCACTCGGCCATGCGCCGCAGCGATTCCGCCGGGTCCCAGCCGGCCTTGTAGGGACGGTTCGAGGTAATGGCGTCGTAGACGTCGCAAACCGCGCCCATCTTGGCCACCAAGGTGATCTTGTCGCCCGGAAGACGGTCGGGATAGCCGCTCCCGTCCATTTTTTCGTGATGATGCAGACAGACCTCAAGCGGGATCTCGCCCACGCCGCTGCCCTCGAGCAGCATTTTGTGGCCTTCCGCCGGGTGCGTCTTGATGATCTCGAACTCTTCGTCGGTCAATTTTCCCGGTTTTCCCAAAATTTCGTTCGGGATGACCGCCTTGCCGAGATCATGCAACAACCCGGCCATGCCGGCTTCGCGGGTCGTGTTTTCGTCGAGGTCGAGTTGCTTGGAAAGCGCGATCATCAATGCGCAAACCGCGACCGAATGCATGTAGGTGTAATCGTCGGAAGTCTTGAGGCGAGCCAGACTGATCAGGGCGCCCGGATTGCGCGCAACCGAATTGGCAATTTCCTCGACGAGCGGCATGGCATTTTGCGCGTCGATGGCGTTGCCCATGCGCGCTTCCTGGAACATGGAAACGACGGCTTCCTTCGACTTGGCGCAGATCTTGGCGGCGCGCTGGAATTCTTCCCGGATCGTGGTTTTTTGCAACGCCTCGGGCGGCTGGGCAGCGGCACGGATCGCCTGGCGGTCGATGTCTTCTTCGGACTCCTCGACCGCCACCCCCGGCTTGACGTCGTCGCCCTTGGAGACGTCGATCCAGACCTCGCGGATGCTGCTGGCGCGAACCAGCTCGACATCGCGTTCGCTGGTGATGACAAACCGGGTGCGCCAGAAGGGGTGCTCCATCCATGAACCGCAGAATTCATGGAGATGCATGCCTACCTTAAGATGTTCGACGCCGATTTTTTTGAGCATTGAGGCGAGAACGCTATCGTTTGACGGTTAAATATACCCTCAAACCACTCAGGGTGACTGCCTCGTGATTGATGCATCCGGGTCCAGACGCGAAAAATCCCGCCGCATGGCGGCCCAGCGTCATCCGGCAATGCTGCGATCCCAATTAAAAAGCCGCCTTGAGAGGCGGCTCTTGCGTTTCGCTAAAAAACTTACAAGCCAGCGTCGCTCCTCAACAGATTGGCGCGGTCGGTCGCTTCCCAGGTGAATTCCGGCTCGTCGCGACCGAAGTGGCCGTAGGCGGCAGTCTTCTCGTAGATGGGACGCAACAGATCGAGCATATTGACGATGCCCTTCGGGCGCAGATCGAAGTGCTTGCGCACCAGTTCGGTCAGCGTCTCGTTGTTGATCTTGCCGGTGCCGAAGGTGTCGATCATGATCGATGTCGGCTCGGCGACGCCGATGGCGTAGGAGATTTGCACCAGGCACTTGCTGGCCAGGCCGGCGGCAACGATGTTCTTGGCGACGTAGCGGCCGGCGTAGGCGGCCGAACGGTCGACCTTGGACGGATCCTTGCCCGAGAACGCACCACCGCCGTGCGGCGCGGCGCCGCCGTAGGTGTCGACGATGATCTTGCGACCCGTCAAGCCGCAATCGCCTTGCGGGCCGCCGACGACGAAACGCCCCGTCGGGTTGACCAGGTACTTGATGTCGCCCTTGATCAGCTCCTTCGGCAGTACCGGCTTGACGATCTCTTCGATGGTGGCTTCGCGCAGGTCTTCAAGGCTGATGTCGGGCGAGTGCTGGGTGGAGAGCACGACGGTGTCGATGGAATCCGGCTTGCCATCGACGTAGCGGATGGTGACCTGCGACTTGGCGTCGGGGCGCAGCCAGGGTAGGCGGCCGTCCTTGCGCAGCATGGACTGGCGCTCGACCAGTCGATGCGAGAGATAGATGGGCAAGGGCATCAGCACCGGCGTTTCATCACAGGCATAGCCGAACATCAGGCCCTGGTCGCCGGCACCCTGCGAAAGGTTGTCGTCGTAGGCCTTGTTCACGCCCTGGGCAATATCGGGCGACTGCTTGTCGTAGGCGACCAGCACCGCGCAGCCCTTGTAATCGATGCCGTATTCGGTATTGTCGTAACCGATGCGCTTGAGGGTGTTCCGCGCGACCTGGATGTAATCGACATTGGCGCTGGTGGTGATTTCACCGGCCAGAACCACCAAGCCGGTGTTGCACAGCGTCTCGGCGGCAACACGGGAATGCTTATCTTGCGCCAGGATGGCGTCGAGGATGGCATCGGAGATTTGATCGGAAACTTTGTCGGGGTGACCTTCGGAGACCGACTCCGAGGTAAAGAAGAATTCACTCATTCACTGCTCCTGCGGCCCTTTGTACCGGCGTTACCGGCTTCGGGCCACGAGCAGGCGACGCTTTAGCGGTATTTCCGGGCATTCATTCGAACCCCCGATCGCCCCGCAAGTTGTCTGTTTAACTCGGCGATCCCATAATCATCACTTTTTTCGCCGAGCGTGGCAACCCCGCCACTTCCATGGTCTTTTTCTTCCGTCTCATTTCCCATTGGCCGCTGCGCCGCGTCCATGCGCTCGGCGCGCTGCTCGGCATGCTGACTTACGCGCTGTCGCCGACCTATCGCCGCAATCTGAGGAACAACATGCTTCAGGCCGGCATACCGTTGCATCTGCGCTTCGCTGCCGCTCGCGAAGCGGGCAAGCAGGCGCTGGAGCCGGCCCGTATCTGGTTGCGCAGTCTCGAGGAAACCAACGCCCAAGTGGCCGAAGTCACCGGCTGGGAACATGTTGAAGCCGCGCATGCGGCGGGCAAAGGCATCGTCTTTCTCACCCCGCATCTCGGTTGCTTTGAAATTACCGCCCAGTACTACTCGGCCTTTGGCGAAATCGCCGTGCTTTATCGCCCGCCCAAGAATGCAGGATTGCAAACGATGATCGAGGCCGGACGCAAACGCCCGCAACTCCGCTTGGCACCGGCGGACCTTGCCGGCGTCCGCACCTTGATCAAGTCCCTGAAACAGGGCGACGCCGTCGGCCTCCTGCCCGATCAGGCGCCGAAGGTCGGGGAAGGCACTTGGCTGGATTTTTTCGGCCGCCCCGCTTACACCATGACCCTGGCCGCCCGTCTGACCGAAACCAGCGCGACGACACTCATGGCCTGGGGCGAACGCCTGCCCGAGGGCCAGGGCTATCGCCTGCATTTTCATCCCCCACGCCGCCCGCTCACCGGCGACACCCGCGAGCGGGCCTTGCAGATCAACCAGGAAATCGAAGCCTTGGTACGCGAATGTCCAGAGCAATATCTATGGGGCTACAACCGCTACAAGCAGCCGGCCGGCGCCGAGCCGCCGCCGGCGCAAGGGGAGGCCTAGATGGGCGCCCGTCTTGCCGTTGGCCTCCTCTGGCTCCTGCACTGGGCGCCATTGCCGGCGCTACGCTTCCTTGGCGCACTCATCGGCCGCTTGCTCTATGCTCTGGGCCGCGAGCGGCGGATGGTAGCGCTGACCAACCTGCGCCTCTGTTTTCCGGAACTCACCGAAGATGAACGCATCCGCCTCGCGCGCCGGCATTTCATCGCCTTCGCCCGCGCCTTTCTCGACCGCACCCTGGGCTGGTGGGCGTCCCCAACTCGGCTGAAGCGCATCATCCGTCTCGTCGGCGCTGAACACCTGCGGGATGCGGACGGTCGTCCAACCATCCTCTTGGCCCCCCATTTCGTCGGGCTGGATGCCGGAGGCACGATGATGACGCTGACCACACCGCTGGTCAGCGTCTATTCCAATCAAAAAAACCCGGTCTTCAATGATGTCCTGCTCAACGGCCGCCTACGCTTCAACCAGCCCATCCTGCTCTCGCGTCAGGACGGCATGCGCAAGGCGGTCAAGTCCATGCGCGACGGCTATCCCTTCTACTATCTGCCGGACATGGATTTCGGTCCGCGCGAATCAATCTTCGCGCCCTTCTTCGGCGTCCAGGCTGCCACCATCACCGCCGTTTCACGTCTCTCGCGACTGACCGGCGCCCGGGTAGTGCCTTGCATCACCCGCCAGGTCGCCGATGGCTACATCGTCGAGCTGCAACCGGCCTGGGAAAACTATCCCGGTGAAAGCGTCGAGGCCGATACGGCCGCCATGAACCGCTTCATCGAAAACGAGGTGCGCAAGATGCCCGAGCAGTATTTCTGGCTGCATAAGCGCTTCAAGACCCGCCCGCCGGGCGAAGCGAGGTTCTATCCGTGAGTGGCGGCATCAATCTGCAGCCGCTCACGGCTGCACAGATTCCGGAGGTGGCGGAACTGGCGCGCACGGTCTGGCAAGCCACGTATCGCGACATCATTTCCCAGGCGCAGATCGACCAGATGCTCGCCGAGCGCTATGCGTCGGAAAGCCTTGAGGCCTATCTGGATGCGGACGATCGCTGGTTCGAGGTCGCCCTGCTCGATGAGCGACTCGCGGGGTTTTGTGCCTGCGAACGCTATGGCGACGAATACAAACTGGACAAGCTTTATATCCATCCGCAAGCGCAACGGCGCGGCGTGGGCGCCCGCCTCATTGCCAGCGCGGCTGGACGCGGCAAGACTTTGGGATATCCGGCGATGATTCTTGCGGTCAATAAACGGAACGCACAGGCCATTGCCGCCTATCGCAAGCATGGATTTTCCGTCCGGGAAAGCGTCTGCGTCGATATTGGCAACGGTTTCGTGATGGACGATTTCATCATGGAGAAATCGCTCTAAGAAATTGAGATAACTTACTGTCTCTGCTATTCTTTTCTACAACAAAATCTCAAGGCAACGCGTGCGGCTCAAATTCACCAAGATGCATGGCCTCGGCAACGACTTCGTCGTTCTCGATGGCGTTCGCCAGCGCGTCGAGCTGACGACGGCACAGCTGCGGCAAATCGCCGACCGTCATTTCGGCATCGGCTGCGACCAGATTCTCCTGGTTGAAACCTCCGCCCACCCCGACATCGATTTTCGTTACCGCATCTTCAATGCCGATGGCGGCGAGGTCGAACAGTGCGGCAATGGCGCCCGCTGCTTCGTCCGCTTCGTGCATGAACAAGGCCTCACCGAAAAGCGCGAAATCCGGGTGAAAACCTGCCGCGGCATTATCGTTCCGCGCCTCGAGCCGAACGGCGAGGTCACAGTCGACATGGGCGTGCCGCGTTTTGAGCCAGCGGAAATCCCCTTCGTCAGCGACAGTAACACCGTTGTTCAGCCATTGATGGTAGGGGCGACCCAAGTCGACATCAGCGTCGTCTCCATGGGCAATCCGCACGCGGTGCAAGTGGTCGATGATGTCGCCACGGCACCGGTCGCCATCCAAGGGCCGGCCATCGAATCGCATCCGCGCTTTCCACAGCGGGTCAACGTTGGCTTCATGCAAGTGCTCGATCATCACCATATCCGGCTGCGCGTTTTCGAGCGCGGTTCGGGCGAAACCCTGGCCTGCGGCTCGGGCGCCTGCGCCGCCGTCGTCGCCGGCATCCGCCGCGACCTTCTCACATCGCCGGTGCGCGTCACCACACACGGCGGCGACCTCAATATCGCCTGGGCCGGCGCCGGACAACCGGTACTGATGACCGGCCCTGCCGTCACTGTTTTTCAAGGAGAAATCGAACTATGACCGACGCCATCGACGCCAACGGAGTCGCCCAGTACCTCCAGGCCAACCCGGATTTCTTCGATCAGAACGCCGACCTGTTGGCGCACATGTACGTGCCGCATCCGCTCGGCGGCCGCGCCATTTCGCTCACCGAGCGCCAGATGATCACCCTGCGCGAAAAGAACAAGGTGCTCGAAGGCAAGCTGGCCGAACTCATCCAGTTCGGCGAGAACAACGACGCCATCAGCGAGAAAATTCATCGCCTGGCGGTGGGGCTGATTGCGGCAGAAACTTTCCAGGCCGTCATCCACCTCATCAATTTTCACCTCCGCGACGACTTCACCGTACCGCATGTCGCTTTGCGCCTGTGGGACAAGCCCGCCAACATCGAGGACCTGCCTGAGTTCGCCGCCGTCAGCGAGGAATTGCAGGTCTTCGCCGAAACCCTCGCCCGCCCCTACTGTGGCTCGACCGCCGGATTCGGCACCGCTTCCTGGTTTGGCGAGCACGCCGACCACATTCGTTCCCAGGCGCTCATCGCCCTGCGCAACGGCGGCGGCACCATCGGCATGGTGGCACTCGGCAGCGAGGACGCCCAGCGCTTCTACGCCGACATGGGCACCCTCTATCTCGAACGCCTGGGCGAAATGGTCTCGGCGGCGCTGGCGCGGGTGACGAAGACGACGCTGTGATCGAAACCTGGCTGGCCGAGCTGGCCACCCAGCGCCGGCAATCGCCACACACCGTCGCCAACTACCGGCGCGATCTGGCCAAGCTGTCGGCGCTCGCGGGGGAAACGCCAATCACCAGCCTTCAGGTTCATCACATCCGGCGTTTTGTCGCCCAACTGCATGGCGGCGGGCTTTCCGGGCGCAGCCTCGCGCGGCTGCTTTCCGCTTGGCGCGGTTTTTTCGGCTGGCTCGGGCGGCGCGGCGACATCGCCGCCAACCCTTGCGACGGCATCCGCCCGCCCAAATCGCCCAAGTATCTGCCCAACGCCCTGCCGGTCGATGAAACCATGCGCCTGCTCGAAACCGACGGCGAAACCGGCGACCCCGTCCTCACCCTGCGCGACCAGGCCATCTTCGAGCTCTTCTATTCCTCCGGCCTGCGCCTGGCCGAATTGGCGAGCCTCGACTGCGACGCCCTCGACATGGCGGTGCATCAAGGCGAGATCCGCGTCCTCGGCAAGCGCAGCAAGGCGCGCATCATCCCTGTCGGCGCCAAGGCGCGGGAAGCGCTCGCGGCCTGGGCCGCGGAACGTTCCACCTTGGCGCAAAGCGGCGAGCCCGCGCTCTTCGTCAGCCGCCGCGGCCAACGTCTCAGCCCTCGCAGCATCGAAGATCGCCTCAAACGGCGGGCGCTGGTGCAGGGCCTACCGGTGCATGTCCATCCGCACATGCTGCGCCATTCCTTCGCCTCACACGTCCTGCAATCCTCCGGCGATCTGCGCGCAGTGCAGGAAATGCTCGGTCACGCCAGCATCGCTTCCACCCAGGTCTATACGCATCTCGATTTCCAACATCTCGCCAAGGTGTATGACTCCGCCCATCCACGCGCCAAGCGGCAAAAAGGCGGCAATTGACCTAAACCCCTGCTGGCATTACCATTGTGCCCTTCGTGAATTGCCCCACGCGCTATCAGGAGTTCATCATGGCCATCAACCGTACCCGTCGTTCCTCCCTGGAGCGCCGCTGCGTCTCCAAGACCGCCAAGCGCCTGTTCAAAGGCCAGAGCCGCACTATGTTCAAGGTGATCTACGCCGCCGAGTGCCAGGCCCGCAACCGCAAGGGTCTGGGTTAATCCGGTACCGCTTTCAAAAAGCCCCGATCGCCGCAAGGCGATCGGGGCTTTCTTCATTGGATTCGCCTGAATGGCCAAGCTGATTCTCCACCCCGGCAAGGAACGCTCGGTGCTGCGCCGCCACCCCTGGCTATTTGCCGGTGCGGTCGCCCACCTCGCCGGTCATGCCCGTAGTGGCGACACCGTCGAGATCGAGACCGATGATGGTCGTCCGCTTGGGCGCGCCGCCTTCAGCCCGAAATCGCAAATTCGCGCCCGGATGTGGTCGTTCGATCCGGCCGAGAGCATCGACGACGCCTTCTTCAAGCGCCGCGTCGCGGCAGCCGTTGCACGGCGTCGCCTCTTGCCGGAACTCGCCGGACAAGATGGCCTGCGCTTGATCCATGCCGAATCGGACGGCCTGCCGGGAATCATCGCCGATCAATACGGCGATACGGTCGTCGTGCAACTGACCTCCGCCGGCGCTGACAAGTGGCGCAAGGCCATCACCGGCGCCCTGGTCGCGGCCACCGGCTGTGCCCGCATCTTCGAGCGTTCCGATTCCGACGTGCGTGGCCTCGAAGGGCTGGAGCCAACCACCGGGTGGCTCTACGGCAATCCGCCTGCCGCCCCGCTCAGCATCGAAGAGAATGGCGTCAGGCTGGGCATCGATATCGAAGGCGGCCATAAGACCGGTTTCTATCTCGACCAGCGTGCCAACCGCCTCATGCTCGGCCAACTCGCCACCGGCAAGTCGGTCCTTAACTGCTTTTGCTATACTGGCGGTTTTTCGCTGCAAGCGCTGGCGGGCAAGGCGGCGGAAGTCCTTTCCATCGATTCCTCCGGTCCGGCACTGGCCCAAGCCGCGGCCAACCTGGCGCTCAATCCGCATCTGCCGGCCGAGCGCGCAGCATGGATGGAAGCGGACGTCTTCGAAGCACTGCGTGAATTCAAGAAAGCCGGTCGCCAGTTCGACATCGTCGTTCTCGACCCGCCCAAGTTCGCGCCCTCCGCTGCCCATGCCGAGCGGGCGGCGCGCGCCTACAAGGACATCAACCTGCACGGTTTTAGGTTACTCAATCCGGGCGGTCTGCTCATGACCTATTCGTGCTCCGGAGGCATCGGCCTCGAGTTGTTCCAAAAAATCGTTGCCGGCGCGGCACAGGACGCTGGCCGAGAGGCGCGTATCGTCCATCGACTCTCGGGGGCGGCGGATCACCCGGTGGCGCTGAATTTTCCCGAAGGCGAATACCTGAAAGGATTGCTGCTCCAAGTCAGTTAACGCCAACACGCCGATACCATTGATGACGAGGCCGGAACATTTGAGCCTTCGCTCACGTCTACCTTTTGGCTAGCGGCGCTGGTTGAACTGTGGAAGAGCCTCTGCCTTCGATGTCTGGATTGCGATAGAGCCGATTTTTTCGCCGCAAGGGATCGCTCGATGGGCGAACGGTCAGCCGATACCACGCCGCTCATGCGTTGCCTCCGACCGGTCCCGGAGTTGCGGAGCAACATTCAGCCAACATCAGCGCTTAGGTCTATCATATATAGTGTTGTCACTCTCTCCCTGCGCGGCGATTGCGCAAACGCAACCGCTATGCTAAAAGACTGCTCCACGCCCAGCCTTTAAAAATGGTTTTTTCGATATTCAAAAAGCAGCCGGAAAAAATGCCGGAACGCCCAGCGGCGAGGCCAAAACCTCCCCCGGAAGCTCCGCCCGCTGCCAATGCCCCCCAGAAAACCGCCGTTCCGGCCGGGCAGCCGTCAGCACCCCCAGAATCCCCGCGCAACACGGTGCCCCCGACTTTCAAGGACAGCATCTTTGGCGAGGAATTCACCTTATCCAATGCAATGGGCATCGAGGTGGAGCACGACGTCGACCCGGTGAAGGTCGATATCGAGCAGGCGGCGGTGTTGTTTGCGAACGGCCAGGACGTTCCCGCCCGTACCATTCTGGAAGCGGCCGCACGAACGCACACGGGGGCCGATGCCGAACGGCTCTGGCGCATGCTGCTCGATTTGCTGCAGGTTCTGGGCGATCGCGCTGCGTTTGAAAAGCTTGGAATGGAATTCGCCCAGGTCTCCGAGAAATCGCCGCCCACCTGGAGAACCGAAGCCGCACCCGCCAAGGTGGCCACCAGCCTGTCCTCCGTCGCCTTGCAAGGTGTGATCGCCGGTAGCGATTCCCCAGGCATCGCCAAGCTGCGCGAGGCGGTGGATAAGAAGCTCCCGATCCAGGTCAATCTGGGAAAACTCGTAAGCCTGGACGACATGGCCGCCGGCGTGCTGTTCGACCTTTTCCGCAAGGCCCGCAAGCTCGGGCTGACGATTACCCTTGAAGGCGCGGAAGGGCTGATTGGCCGCCTGGAAGGCCGCCTCACCGCCGGGCAGCAGGAATACGAAAAGGGCTGGCTGCTGCTTCTCGAGCTTTATCAGCTGTTGGGTTCGCAGGAGCGTTTCGAGGAGAAGGCGGTGGATTACGCCATCGCGTTCGAGGTTTCGCCACCGTCCTGGGAAACCGTCAAGGCAGGAACGATCCGCGCCGTCAAGGAAACGCTGGCGCCGATCGATGAAAACTATGTGATCAGCGGCGAATGCAAGAACTGCCGCTTCGACGATCTGCAACCGTTCCTTGATCTGCACGACCACCCCGTCATCGAGTGTTCCCAGCTCAAACGCCTCGATTTCATGTCTGCCGGCATGCTGCGCAACATCCTTGAACCATACAAGCAGAGGGGCAAGGAAATCGTCATTCGCCATCCTCACCATCTCGTGGCCGAGCTACTCACAATCGTCGGCGTCAATAGTGTCGCCCGCATTATCGTCACCAAATTCTAGGAATCGCTATGGAGCAATACCACGGCACGACCATCCTGTCGGTGCGCCGGGGATCTTCCGTCGCCATGGGCGGCGACGGCCAGGTCACTTTGGGCAACATCGTCATCAAGAGCACGGCACGAAAAGTGCGGCGCATCTATCAAAATCGCATCCTTGCCGGATTTGCCGGCGGCACCGCCGATGCCTTCACTCTCTTCGAACGCTTCGAGGCGAAGCTGGAAAAACACCAGGGCAATCTCTTGCGTTCCGCCGTCGAATTGGCCAAGGATTGGCGTACCGACCGCATGCTGCGCCGTCTCGAAGCCATGCTGGCGGTTGCCGATCGTGACAATTCCCTGATCATCACCGGTAATGGCGATGTTCTCGAGCCGGAATACGGCATTGTCGCCATCGGGTCTGGCGGCGCCTACGCGCAGAGTGCGGCCAGGGCGCTATTGGAAAACAGTGAATTGGGACCCGCGGAAATCGTCACCAAGTCGCTCGAAATCGCCGGCGACCTTTGCATCTACACCAACCGCAACTTCACGCTCGAGGTGTTGGAATGACGGCCATGACGCCGAAGGAAATCGTCCACGAACTGGACAAACACATCGTCGGCCAATCCAAGGCCAAGAAGGCAGTGGCGATCGCCCTGCGCAATCGCTGGCGGCGGGCGCAGATCGCTGATCCGCTGCGCCAGGAGATCACGCCGAAGAACATCCTGATGATCGGGCCGACCGGCGTCGGCAAGACGGAGATTGCCCGCCGGCTCGCGCGGCTCGCCCATGCGCCCTTCATCAAGGTGGAAGCGACGAAGTTTACCGAGGTCGGTTACGTCGGGCGCGATGTCGAGACCATCATCCGCGACCTGGCCGAAACCGCCATCAAGAACCAACGCGAACAGGCGATGAAGCAGGTGCGTCCGCGTGCCGAGGATGCCGCCGAGGATCGCGTGCTCGACGCCCTGCTTCCGCCCGGCCGCAGCGCCGGCTTTTTCGCAGAAGAAAACGCGCCTGCCGACCAAGGCACGACCCGCCAGAAATTCCGCAAGAAATTGCGCGAGGGCGAACTCAACGACAAGGAAATCGATATCGAGGTCACCACGCCCTCGATGCAAGCGGAGATTTTCGCGCCGCCAGGGATGGAAGAGCTCACCAGCCAGATTCAGGGCATGTTCCAGAACATGTCCAGCGGCCGCAAGAAGGCGCGCAAGCTCAAGATTCCGGAGGCATTGAAGCTGCTCGCCGACGAAGAAGCCGCGAAGCTGATCAACGACGAGGAGATCAAGCTCGAAGCGGTCAAGAACATCGAGCAGAACGGCATCGTCTTCCTCGATGAAATCGACAAGATCGCCAGCCGTTCCGACATGCACGGCGCCGACGTCTCGCGCCAGGGCGTGCAGCGGGACCTGCTGCCCCTGGTCGAGGGCACGACGGTGTCGACCAAGTACGGCATGATCAAGACCGACCACATTCTCTTCATCGCTTCCGGCGCCTTCCACCTCGCCAAGCCATCGGACCTGATCCCCGAGTTGCAAGGGCGCTTTCCCATCCGCGTCGAACTCGATTCGTTGTCGGTTGCCGACTTCGAACGCATTCTTACCCAGACCGACGCCTGCCTGACCCGTCAGTACGAAGCCCTGCTCTTGACCGAAGGCGTTCAACTGAAATTCCTGGACGACGGCATCCGTCGCTTGGCGGAAATCGCGTTTCAGGTGAACGAGAAAACCGAGAACATCGGTGCGCGCCGGCTTTACACCGTGATGGAGCTGTTGCTGGAAGAAGTGTCGTTCGATGCCGGCAAGGCGGGGTTGAACGAAGTGGTGGTCGATGCGGATTTCGTCAATCAGCGCCTGGGCGAACTGGCCATCAATGAGGACATGTCGCGGTTCATTCTGTGATGTCCTGACGTGCTGATCCGCATCGTCGAAATCCTGCTGCCCATTTTTGCCATCGTCGCGGTGGGCTACCTGTATGGGCGCAAGCACCGGCCGGAGATGGCCGTGGCTAACCGCCTCAATATGGACATCTTCGTGCCGGCGCTGGTATTCGCCACCCTCGCCAGCCGCTCGTTCGAACTGGCCGATTATGGGAGCCTGGCGCTCGGCGGCGTAGCCGTGGTTCTTCTCCCCGGGCTACTGGCCTGGCCCGTCGCGCGCTGGCTGGGCGTTGCGCCCAAGACCTTCACGCCGCCGATGATGTTCAACAACTCGGGCAACATGGGCCTGCCGCTGGTCCTGTTGGCCTGGGGCGCCGATGCGATGCCGGCTGCGGTCATCCTCTTTCTGGTGGAAAACACACTCCATTTTTCGCTCGGCGCCCGGATGCTCGATCCCAAGGCGCGCCTGCTGACGCTCTGGCGTGTGCCCGTGATGGCGGCATCGATCGCCGGCATCGCCGTCAGCCTCATGCACCTTCAAATCTGGCCGCCGGTCGTCACCGCCATCAAGCTGCTCGGCGACATTTCCATCCCCTTGCTCTTGTTCGCCCTGGGCGTGCGCATGACCGACGTTTCGCTCCGGGATTGGAAGGTCACGCTCGCGGGCGCCGCTTTCCGGCCGCTCGCCGGCATGACCGTCGCCTACGCCGCAACGTTGCTCCTCGGCCTCACCGGGCGCGACGCCGCCATGTTGATCGTTTTCGGCGCGCTACCACCCGCAGTGCTGAACTTCCTTTTCGCCGAACGCTATCACCAGGAACCCGAACGGGTCGCGTCGATCGTGCTGGTCGGAAATCTCGCGGCCCTGATCTTCCTGCCGATCGCCTTGGCGCTAACGCTTTAAGCCATCAAGACGCTCGCACAACCGCGCTCGCCGCAGCTGGCCCCGACCGTGCTATCGGGGCAAGGGACGCTCGAAGGCGAAGAGCTCAGCAACCGTTTCACGCGGCCGGATTAAATGGACGTCCTGCCCATCCACCATGACCTCTGCAGCCCGCGGCCGGGTGTTGTAATTCGAACTCATCGCCATTCCATAAGCCCCCGCAGACATCACCGCCAGCAGGTCGCCGGTTTGGACGGCTAATGAGCGCTGCAAGCCGAGAAAATCGCCGCTTTCACACACCGGCCCGACCACGTCGTAGGTTTCCGATGCTCCGTGGCGAATCTGTACCGGCACAATATCGTGCCAGGCTTCATAGAGCGCCGGGCGCATGAGGTCGTTCATGGCGGCATCGACAACGGCGAAGTGCTTACCTTCGCCCGGCTTGAGATATTCGACGCGCGTCAGGAGCACCCCGGCGTTGCCGACCAACCGACGCCCCGGCTCGAGCATGATGCGCTGCGGGCGCCCGGCCAGGCGCTCAAAGAGCGGCTTCAAATAATCGATGACCGCCGGCTGCTGCTCGTCATCACGGTACTGGATGCCCAAACCGCCGCCCAGGTCGAGGTGATGGATGGCGATGCCATCGCCAGCAAGCTGGTCGATCAATGCGAGCAGCCGGTCCAGGGCCTCGACGAAAGGCGCCGGATCGAGCAGTTGCGAGCCGATATGGCAATCAATGCCCGCGACGGCGATTCCAGGAAGGCTCGCGGCCCGCCGGTAAAGCGCCCGGGCGCTTTCGTACGCCACCCCGAACTTCGCTTCCTTGAGCCCGGTGGAAATATAGGGATGCGTTTTCGGGTCGACATTGGGATTGACGCGCAAGCTGACCGACGCCTTTTTCCCGAGTGCAACGGCGACATCGTTCAATCGTTCAAGCTCGGGGGCAGACTCGACATTGAAGCAAAGAATGCCTGTATTCAGGGCAAGGCGTATCTCTTCAACGCTCTTGCCGACGCCCGAAAAAACAATTTTTTGCGGATCGGCCCCAACCGCCAGGACGCGCTGCAGCTCGCCGCCCGAAACGATGTCGAAACCGGCGCCCATGCGGGCGAACAAATCCAGGATAGCGAGGTTGGAATTGGCCTTGACGGCGTAACACACCAAGGCATTTGCACCTGCGGGATGCGTTGCCAGTGCTTCCGTATATTCTTGCAGCGCCGCCGTGAGCGCCGCGCGCGAATAAACGTAGGTCGGCGTACCGAACCTCGCGGCGATTACGGTCAACGCTACCGATTCCGCATGCAGGATGCCGTTCGTCGATTGGAAAGGCGCCGTCATTTGGTCACCCCGCTCGCCGTGCTACCATCGCTCGTCGCCGCTGGCGCTTCCGGAGGCTTCGAAGGTTGCTTGACCGCGGCAGGCGTGTTGCCGAGCAGCGGTGCCGGCGCCGGCCCGGGGGGCAAGGTCAATCCAGCCTTGTTGCCGCAAGCGGCGAGGCCGAGAACGAAGAAAACGACAGAAATTCTGGACATTCGGCAATTAGACGAAACGAATTTTGGGATGTTAGCACAGCATGGATGACAAGGAATTCGCCAGCTTGGCGGAAGCAACTTTCACCGATATCGAGGCCAGGCTTGAAGAATGCGGCGCCGAGGTTGATTTCGAGATGCAGCCCGGCGGAATCCTGGAGTTGGAATTCGCCAATGGCAGCAAGATCATCGTCAATCGTCAGGCGGCGGTTCGGGAAATCTGGGTGGCGGCGCGTTCCGGCGGTTTTCACTTCCGCTACGACGGCGAAGTTTGGCAGGATACGCGCGGCGGCGGCGAGTTGATGCTCAAACTCTCCGCCCTGATCAGCGAACAGGCCGGAGAATCTGTCCGCTTGTAATCAATCGACGGGGGGACGGGCGAGATCGGGTGGCGGCGGCGGCGCGTCGACCACCGCCTGCTCTGCCTCGTTCGCCGCCGGTTTTCCGGCATTTTCGCGGTAGACGAACTCCTTGCCGGAGCCGCCGGTCGGAACCAGTCCTTCCGGCGCATCAGGCAGACCGATTGGCACATTCTTCAGCGCCTTGGCCATGTAACCGATCCAGATCGGCAGCGCCGCCGCACCACCGGTTTCTCGGTCGCCAAGTTTCTTCGGCTGGTCGAAACCGATCCAGGCGCACCCCGTTACCGTACGCTGGTATCCGCAGAACCAGGCGTCGACATACTCATTGGTCGTTCCCGTCTTGCCCGCCAGATCCTGGCGTTTGAGCGCGACCGAAGCCTTGGCGGCGGTGCCATAAATGGCGACGTCGCGCAGCATGCTGTCCATCAGGTAGGCATTGCGGGCGTCGATCGCTCGCAGCGTCTCATCGCCGACCGGCGGCGCCTGCGTCGCAGCCAGAACTTGACCGCGTCCATCCCGGATCTCGCTGACCACGTAAGGCTGTATCTTGAAACCGCCATTGGCGAAGACCGAATAAGCCGTCACCATCTGCCAAGGCGTGACCGACCCGGCGCCCAAAGCCATGGTCAAGTATGGTAGATGCTTGTCGGCATCGAATCCAAATCGGGTGGCGTAGTCCTGGGCGTAATGCGTGCCGATGGATTGAAGAATGCGGATCGACACCATGTTTTTCGACTTCGCCAGAGCCGTGCGCATCTTCATCGGCCCCTCGTACTTGCCGTCGTAGTTATGCGGTGCCCAAGCCTGGCCGCCGGTCAGGCTACCGGGGATCACAATCGGCTCATCTGCAATAACGCTCGCAGGGCTGTAGCCCTTCTCCAACGCCGCCGAATAAATAAACGGCTTGAAGCTCGATCCGGGTTGGCGCCACGCCTGGGTGACGTGATTGAATTTGTTGCGGCTGAAATCGAACCCGCCAACCAGGGCGCGGATGGCTCCGGTTTTTGGATCGACCGAGACGAAGGCCGACTCGACCTCGGGCAATTGCGAGATCTGCCATTGCCCTTTTTCATCCTTCAGCAACCGGACGATGGCGCCGCGCCGCAACCGCTTGTTCGGCGGAGCCTTGTCGTCCAGCATGCGTTCGGCGAATTTAAGTGCGGGGCCGGAAAGCGTGACAATCTCACTGCCCGCCTTGTACACCTTTAGATGCTTGGTATCGGCCGACAACACCAGGGCAGGAACGAGATCGCCGACTTCGGACACCTCTTCTAAGGCATCGTCGAGATCGTCTTCGTCCTCCGCCTTGATATCCGACATGTCCACATACGCCTCGGCGCCACGGAAACCATGCCGCCGGTCGTAATCCATCACCCCCTTGCGAACACTGGCGTAGGCCGCTTCCTGTTCCTCGAAATCGATGGTGGTATAAACCTTGAACCCGCCGGTATAGACATCTTCGGGAAAGCGGTCGGCCGCGATTTGACGTGCCATTTCGGCGACATACTCAGCATGCCCGCCATACCCGCCGAGATCGCGCTTGACGATCAATGGCTCCTTGTTCGCCGCTTCGAATTGCGCATCATTGATGAAACCGAGCTCCTGCATGCGCCGCAGAACATAGACTTGACGCAATCTAGCGCGCTTGGGATTCACAACCGGGTTATACGCCGACGGCGCCTTGGGCAAACCTGCCAGCATCGCGGCTTCGGCAATGGAAATATCCTTTAACGCCTTGCCGTAGTAAATCTGCGCGGCAGCGGCAAATCCATAAGCGCGCTGGCCAAGAAATATCTGATTGATATACAGCTCGAAAATCTGATCTTTGCTCAGATTTCTTTCGATTTTGAACGATAGGAGAATTTCATAAAGCTTGCGCGTATACGTTTTTTCCGAAGAGAGGAAAAAATTCCGTGCAACTTGCTGAGTGATCGTCGACGCCCCTTGTTTCTTTCCACCGCCCAGCAGGTTAGCCGCCGCAGCCCGCGCCACGCCAAGGGTATCTATGCCGGGATGATGGTAGAAACGCTCGTCTTCCGCTGCCAGGATGGCCTGCTTCATCAACGGCGGAACATCCTCGATCTTTACCACCGCCCGGCGCTCCTCTCCGAACTCGCCGATAAGGCGGCCGTCCGCGGAATAGACACGTAGCGGGATTTTAGGACGATAATCGGTCAGGACTTCGAGTGACGGCAAATTGGGATAAAGCAGAATAAAGGCGATCATCGCCAATGCCAATCCAACCGCGGCAAGCCCCAGAATGGCCACAACGGGGTATAGAATTATTCGCAGAGCTAGGCGGGTGTTAAGCAAGACAGGGGACCAAAGTATGCGTTGCGCGGATTATACGCTGAAGCAACTTTCCGGCGAGAAACCGCTTTACATGCTTAATGCTTGTTGCTAGCATCTAACGTGAATTATTGGTTTCTTACCTAAATTCACAATTTATAAAGACTTTTAAGACTTTTTGGGGGCCGGATGCGTCTCGACCTGTCGATATTCAATCCCAAGGCGCGCCCGTTACTGGGGCTCGATATCAGCTCATCCTCGATCAAGATGGTCGAGCTGACCGCCGACGGGAAGGAGGGGTACCGCGTCGAGCGTTACGCCATCGAAGTCCTACCGAAAGATGCCGTTTCAGATGGCAACGTTGCCAATCTGGAAGGAGTGGTGGATTGTGTCAAGCGTGCATGGAAGCGGATGTCGACCTCGACCCGCAACGTCGCCATGGCGCTTCCGGCTTCGGCTGTCATTACCAAGAAAATCATCGTTCCATCGGGTTTACGCGACGAGGAATTGGAAGTTCAGGTTGAGTCTGAGGCCAACCAATACATTCCGTTCTCGATCGACGAGGTCAATCTCGACTATCAAGTGATTGGCCCCGCCCCCTCCGTACCGGATGAACTCGAGGTCCTGATTGCCGCTTCGAAGAAGGAACGGGTCGAAGACCGCGTCGCCGTGGCCGAAGCCGCTGGGCTGAATGCGGCCGTGGTTGATGTCGAGTCACTCGCCTCTCTGGCCGCTTTCGAGCTGATCGAGCGCCAATTGCCGGAGAGTGGCAGCAACCGCATCGTCGCTCTGATCGACGCCGGTTCGAACGTCATGAACGTCACCATGATGCGCAACGGCCAGCAGCTTTATACCCGCGAACAGGCTTTCGGCGGCGGGCAGCTGACCCAGGACATCATGCGCCACTACGGAATGACCTACGAGGAGGCCGAAGCGGCAAAGCGGTCGGGCAACCTGCCCGAGGGATATGAAACGGAGCTTCAGATCCCTTTCATGGAGAATCTTGCGCTGGAGATCTCGCGCGCCCTGCAATTCTTCTTCACCTCCACGCAGTTCAACCAGATCGACCATATTGTCCTGGCCGGCGGGTGCGCCGTCATGCCCGGCATCGATGAGATGGTCGCCACTCGGACGCAAGTCAATACCATTATCGCAAATCCATTCGCCAATATGGTCTTGTCCAATAATGTCCGGGCAAAAAGCCTGTTAGCCGATTCATCATCGCTCATGGTCGCCTGTGGGCTCGCTTTGCGGAGGTTCGATCCGTCATGATTCGCATCAACCTTCTGCCCTATCGCGAAGAAGCACGAAAGGCGCGACGCAAGCAATTCTTCTCGCTCGTCGCCATGGTCGCAATTCTTGGCGGTCTCGTTGTATTGCTCGGTTACACCGCTATTGAGGGCGCCATCAATCGGCAAGAGGGCAGAAACGCTTTCCTAAAGAAGGAAGTGGTGGCGCTCGACAAGCAAATTGACGAAATCAAGCGGCTTAAGGAGCAAACCGCGGCCTTGCTCGCCCGAAAGCAAATTATCGAATCGCTTCAAAGAGATAGAAGCGAAACTGTTTACCTGCTTAGCGAAATGATTAAACAGGTGCCGGAAGGCATCTATCTCAAATCTTTGAGGCAGGAAGGCGCACGCATTAATTTGATTGGCTACGCACAGTCAAACGCACGGGTCTCAACTCTCATGCGCAACATGGAGAGTTCACAATGGCTGGAGACCCCTCAGCTCGTTAGTATCAAAGCGGTCACAATTTCAAACCGTCGATTGAACGAATTCGTTTTAAACGTCAATCTGAAGCGCAGCAAGGTAGAAGAACCCGCCAAGACTGCCAAGGCGGCCACGGGCAACAAGGAGAAAAAATGAAACAGCCATCTCTCTCTGTTCCCAAGCGGATGCCTTCAATTGATTTTGCATCGATTGCGGCGGATTTCAGAAACCTGAATCCGAATGACGTTGGCACTTGGCCAATCTTTCCACGTATCTTGGTTTTGCTTCTTTTGCTCTGTGCCATTCTTATCGGCGGCTGGCTCCTTGTGTGGAGCGATCAATTTGCCTCATTGGAAGCCAAGGAAAAGGAAGAAGAAAAATTTAAGGAAGAATATCTTGACAAGAAGAAACAGGCGATCAATCTCGATCTGTACAAGCAGCAGCTGAATGAAATTGATCAGACTTTTGGGGCTCTTCTGAAGCAACTTCCTAATAAATCCGAAATGGAAGCGCTGCTTACTGAAATCAACCAATCCGGACTAGGACGAGGTCTACAGTTCGAATCTTTCGTTCCGGGGCAAGAGCAAATCCGGGACTTTTACGCCGAGCTTCCTATTACCGTCAAACTAACTGGTAACTATAACGATTTTGGTGCTTTTGCCTCGGATATCGCGAAACTTCCACGCATTGTCACATTGAATAATATAAGCATCGCGCCCTCATCTACCGGAAAATTGTCTCTTGACGCAATCACAAAAACTTTCCGCTATCTTGACGAAGAAGAGGTGGCAAAGCAGAAACAGGCCGCCAAACCAGGAGCAAAGAAGTGAAGCGCTTCTATCTAATTGCCGCCTGCCTACTCATGGCTGCCTGCTCGAGCGGCGAGCATGACGATCTCCGCCAATGGATGAGGGAAAGCACGAAGGACCTCCGAGGCAATATCCCTAAATTGCCGCCCGTTGTTCCCTACCAACCCATACCGTATCAGACAGATGGTCAATTAGACCCGTTCGCGACCGGCAAGATCGAGCCAGAGTCTCGTCAAGGGAGAAATGGTAGCGGAAAGGCAAGCCCCTTCCAGCCTAATTTCGAAGCCAGAGAACTCCGCAACAGCCTTCTCGAAAAATATCCACTGGAAACGCTCAAGATGATCGGGTTCCTGAACGTTAATCATCAGCCAATGGCCGTGATTCAAGTGGAACAACACGTTAAGCAGGTCAAGGTGGGCGACTACATCGGCCAAGACTTTGGCATCATCGTCCAGATTACCGAGCGCGAAATCTCATTGCGGGAATTGGTGCAAGACTCATCAGGGGATTGGACGGAGCGCACAAGCACCCTGCAACTGCAGGCCAAGGAGGGAAGCAAGAAATGAAATTCACAAAACAAGCCGCCGCTGCGGCCTTATTCTGCCTATCCTTAGGCGCTGCCCAAGCCCAATCCGCAAGTGCGCCAACGCAAAATAACAGCATTCAAGCCATGAACATCGCGATGCAGAGTGGCGATGTGGTCGTGAAACTCGAATTCAAGGACAACATCACCGCTCCGCCTGTTGGATTCAGCGTTTCGAATCCACCTCGTATCGCCTTAGATTTTCCTACCACTGGCAACGATCTCGCACGTTCAAGTCAAACGATTAATCAGGGTGACCTTTCCAGCGTCAACATCGTTCAAGTAGGCGATAGAACGCGCATGGTGTTCAATTTGGTGAGAGCCCTAAAGTACGAAACTCGAGTCGAGGGCAAAAATCTATTCGTCACTCTCAAGCCATCAGTAGCCAGCACCACCGCTGAAGCCCGCACACGCTTTGCAGAAGAAAGCATTATCGGGCGCAAGCACTCAATCACCGATATTGCATTTCGCCGCGGCAAGGATGGAGAGGGCCGTATTCTGATCGACTTGAGCGATTCAGGCACCGGTATAGACATTCGCCAACAGGGCACATCGCTCGTGGTCGACTTCTTAAAAACAACGCTTCCCGATAATCTTCGGCGCAAGCTCGACGTCGCTGATTTCGCGACCCCGGTCACAACGGTAGCCACCTCTATGCACGGCGAGAACGTTCACATGGTGATTACGCCCAAGGGACTGTGGGAACACAACGCTTACCAGACGGACAATCAGTTCGTCATCGAGGTCAAGCCGATTATCGAAAATCCCAATAAGCTGGTTCAGGGCTCTAAAATCGGTTATCAAGGCCCCCGCGTTAGTATTAATTACCAGAATGGCGATGTTCGGGCGCTATTGCGATTAATGGCGGAAGAACTCGGTCTGAATGCCGTCATCAGCGAAACCGTTACTGGAACAACTACGCTGGTTCTGAAAGACGTGCCTGCGGACCAAGTCATCGATATCATATTCCAGCAAAAAGGTCTGGATATGCGCAAAAATGGCAACGTGATTTTAATTGCACCTCGTGACGAACTTTCCACCCGCGAAAAACTTGAATACGAGGCTAGGCAGCAGATTGGGGATCTTGAGCCCTTGCGGTCCGAAATATTCCAAGTTAACTACCATAAAGCAGAAGATATTTTTAAATTCCTTGCTGACAAGTCGCAAACAATGCTTTCAAAACGCGGCTCGGTGGTGGTTGATTCGCGCACCAATAAGCTTTTCATTACCGACATTCCTAGTCGGCTTGAAAGCATTCGCGGTATCCTCAAAGAGATTGATGTTGCGGCGCGGCAAGTATTAATTGAAGCACGTATTGTCGAAGCAGGCGATTCTTTTGCCAAAAACCTGGGCTTTCGTTTAGGGATATTGGATCCCTTTATGAACGTAAACAAAGATAAAACATTCATGGCTGTAGGTGGAGATTATCAAAACACTGGGCAAACAATCGCTCGTGAATATATCTACACAGATCCTGTCACTGGCGCGCAAAGCGTGAAAAAGGCGCAGATGGTTGAAGGAACCGCAAAATTTCCGCAGTTGCATCAGGTGAATTTACCGGCGACACCGCGTTCCGGCACGGCTGGGGCGTTGTCCTTCATCCTTTATAATGCTTCGCTGTCCAAGTTTTTAAGCATGGAAATTTCTGCACTAGAGGCTGATGGCAGGGGTAAGGTCATTTCTAGCCCCCGCGTTATGACTGCTAATCAAATTGAGGCGCTTATTGAACAGGGTGTAGAAATACCTTACCAACAAGCGACGAGTTCTGGAGCCACGAGCGTATCTTTCCGAAAGGCTAACCTTTCCTTAAAGGTCAAACCTCAAATCACTCCGGATGGAAAGGTCATCCTGACCCTAGATGTAAACAAGGACACGCCGAATCCTACCCTTCAGACCGGATCTGGCGTTGCGATCGACACGAAGCATGTCAAAACCGAGGTGTTGGTTGAAAACGGTGGCACCGTGGTGATCGGGGGTATTTATACCCAGAACATCAAGAATCAGACTCAAAAGATTCCCGTTTTGGGCGACATCCCTTACCTCGGTTGGATGTTCAAGAATACAGAAAACATCGATGACAAGACGGAGTTGTTGATTTTCGTAACCCCTCGGATTGTCAGCGAGAACCTGAACGTCAATTAAATGGACCAATCATCAAAGGAGGGCCGGCTTGCCGGCCCTTTTCTATTTCTCGGTCCGATTCGGGTAAAATCGCTCGGTGCAGAGCAACGATAATATCTATCTGGTCGGCCTCATGGGCGCCGGGAAAACCACGATCGGCCGTCAATTGGCGAGGCGTCTCGGCCGTGATTTTTTTGATTCCGACCAAGAAATCGAGGCGCGTACCGGCGTAAAGATTCCGACGATTTTTGAGATCGAAGGCGAAACGGGGTTTCGTCAGCGCGAGGCCCAAACTATCGCGGAATTGACGCGAGGGTCCGAGCAGGTCATCGCGACCGGTGGCGGCGCGGTGCTCAACCCCGAGACTCGCAGCATACTCAAAACGACTGGATGGGTCGTGTATCTCGATGTTCCGCCGCTTCTCCTTTACGAGCGCACCAAACATGATCGCAATCGACCGTTGCTGCAGGTCGAAAATCCACTGAAAAAGCTCGAGGATTTATACGCTCAGCGCGATCCGCTTTATCGCGAAATTGCAGACGTTATCGTTGACGGCGCGCATATGGTCGCAGCCGGCGTCGTTCACTATCTTGCTCATGAATACAGCCTCCGATGCGAACACTGACGGTTGCCCTCGCTGAACGTTCTTATCCGATCTTTATCGGTACCGATTTGCTCGGAAATGCCGATTTGATCACTCGCCAGTTGACGCAGAAAAAGGTCCTGATCGTAACGAATACCACCGTGGGTCCGTTGTACTTGGATACAGTACGGCGCACGTTGGTCCGCGCAGGCGTCGCGGTCACGGACGTCACCCTGCCGGATGGTGAACGTTATAAGAACTGGGAAACGCTCAATTTGATATTCGACGCCCTGCTATCTTCGCATTGCGAACGCGGTACGACGTTGGTTGCTCTGGGTGGAGGTGTCATCGGCGACATGGGCGGTTTCGCTGCAGCCTGCTATCAACGCGGCATGCCATTCATCCAGATACCCACCACGCTGCTCGCCCAGGTCGACTCCTCGGTCGGCGGCAAGACGGCGATCAACCATCCGCTAGGCAAGAACATGATCGGCGCCTTTTATCAGCCCAAGTTGGTCCTGGCGGATATTGGTACGCTTGACACGCTTGCCGACCGCGAATTACGTGCCGGGATCGCCGAAATCATAAAATACGGGCTGATTCGCGATTTGGAATTTTTCTGCTGGCTCGAAACCAACATCGGAAAATTGCTAAATCGAGATAAAGAAGCGCTAACCTTTGCGGTCGAGCGCTCCTGTCGCAACAAGGCGGAAGTCGTCGGGGCGGACGAGCGGGAAGTCGGCGAACGCGCCCTGCTCAACCTGGGCCACACCTTCGGGCATGCGATCGAAACCGGCATGGGATATGGCGAATGGCTCCATGGAGAGGCCATCGCCGTCGGAACCATGATGGCAGCGGAGCTTTCTCGGAGCCTTGGCTGGCTCGAACCAAGCGCGATCGACCGGATTGAACGCCTGTTTCAACAAGCGGGATTGCCAACGAAGGGGCCAAGCCTGCCTGCCGACCGTTATATCGAGCTGATGCAGCACGACAAGAAGGTCCAGGGCGGAAAGCTCCGACTCGTGCTCCTGAAAAGCATTGGCGACGCTTGTCTCAGCGATGTCGCCACCCACGAAGGAATCAAGCGGGTCATCGAAGCCCGCTCCTGAACTCCCGCGGCGTGGATGTGTCTTACGAAAGGCATGGTCAGGGGGATTGTGTCTTGAAACAAGGCGCCCTTCCATATAAACTTTCAGGTCGCCCTTAAAGAGTTGGAGGCCGGCCCACGCCGGCTTTTTTAGCGCTTGGCTGTGACCGAATTTTTGTGAAGGATTCGAGCGTGATGGAATCGGCTGTACCCGAAGCGCAGGGTCTCTACGACCCCGCCAATGAACACGACGCTTGTGGTGTCGGCTTTGTCGCACATCTCAAGGGCCAAAAAAGCCATGACATTGTCAAGCAGGGCTTGTTGATCCTGAAAAATCTGGATCACCGCGGCGCCGTCGGCGCGGACCCGCTCGCCGGCGATGGTGCAGGTCTGCTCATCCAGATTCCCGACGCGCTCTATCGTGAAGAAATGGCCAAACAGGGCGTCGATCTGCCGCCTGCTGGCGAGTACGGCGTCGGCATGGTCTTCCTGCCGCAGGAAGCCGCCTCGCGGCATGCTTGCGTCGAGGAGATCGAGCGTTCAATCAAAGCCGAGGGTCAGATACTGCTCGGCTGGCGCGAGGTGCCGGTCAATCGTGAAATGCCGATGTCGCCTGCTGTCAAGGCGACCGAGCCGGTCATCCGCCAAGTTTTCGTTGGCCGCGGACCGGACGTTTTCGTTACCGACGCCCTCGAGCGCAAGCTCTATATCATCCGCCGCCGCGCCGGCAACGCCATCAAGTCGCTCAAGCTGAAGCACAGCACCGGATTTTATGTCCCCTCCTTCTCGGCGCGCACCGTCAACTACAAGGGGTTGCTGCTTGCCACGCAGGTCGGCGTCTATTACCTCGATCTGCAGGACAGCCGCTGTACTTCCGCCTTGGCGCTTGTGCATCAGCGTTTCTCGACCAACACTTTCCCGACTTGGGACCTGGCGCATCCGTTCCGCTTTATTGCACATAACGGTGAAATCAACACCCTGCGCGGCAACGTCAATTGGTTCAAGGCGCGCGAACAGGCCATTTCCTCCCCCATTCTGGGCGATGATTTGAAGAAGGTTTGGCCCCTGCATTACCCTGGCCAATCCGACTCCGCCTCCTTCGACAATGCGCTCGAACTATTGGTGATGGGCGGTTATCCACTGGCCCATGCGGTCATGCTGATGATTCCCGAGGCCTGGGAAAAGCACACGCTCATGGACGAGAACCGCCGCGCCTTCTACGAATACCACGCGGCCATGATGGAACCGTGGGACGGCCCGGCAGCGGTTGCCTTCACCGACGGCCGCCAAATCGGCGCCACCCTCGATCGCAACGGCCTGCGCCCCGCACGTTATCTGGTGACGGACGACGATCTCGTGGTCATGGCTTCCGAATCGGGCGTTTTGCCGATTCCGGAAAAGAAGATCATCAAGAAGTGGCGCCTGCAGCCCGGCAAGATGTTCCTGATCGACATGGAACAGGGTCGCATCATTGACGACAAGGAGCTCAAGGACTCGCTCGCCCGCTCCAAGCCTTATCGCGAGTGGATCGAGAAAATCCGGATCAAGCTCGACGAAGTGCCGATGGCCGAAGAAAAGGTCGAGGTTCCCGCCGCGTCGCTGCTCGACCGCCAGCAAGCGTTCGGTTACACCAAGGAAGACATCAAGGTCATCCTAGAACCGGTCGTTGCCAACGGCGAGGAACCCACCGGCTCCATGGGTAACGACGCCGCCTTGCCGGTACTTTCCAACAAGCCGAAGCAGCTCTACAACTATTTCAAGCAGCTGTTCGCCCAGGTCACGAATCCGCCGATTGATCCGATTCGCGAAGAATTGGTGATGTCGCTGGTCTCCTTCATTGGTCCCAAGCCCAATATCCTCAATATCTCGGATATCAATCCGCCGATCCGGCTGGAAGTTTCCCAGCCGGTGTTGATGGCGAAGGATATGGAGAAAATCCGCCACATCGAAAAGTACACCGGCGGCAAATTCCGCTCGTTCGAACTCGACATCTGCTATCCCGTCGCTTGGGGCAAGGAAGGCGTTGAAGCACGGCTCGCCTCGCTTGCCGCCGATGCCGAGGACGCCGTTCGCTCGGGTGCAAATATCCTGATCGTTTCCGATCGTAAGGTCGATTCGACGCACGTCGCCATTCCTGCCCTCCTTGCCACTTCCGCTATCCACCAACATCTGGTCAAGAAGGGTTTGCGGACTTCCGCCGGTCTGGTGGTCGAAACAGGATCAGCGCGCGAGGTTCATCACTTCGCCTTGCTCGGCGGCTTCGGCGCCGAGGCCGTGCACCCCTACCTGGCATTCGAGACCATCGTTGCCATGGCCAAGGGCGACGCAGAGAAGGCCGACAAGTACGCCAAGAATTTCGTCAAGGCGATCGGCAAGGGACTCGGGAAGGTCATGTCCAAGATGGGTATTTCGACCTACATGTCCTATACCGGCGCCCAGATTTTCGAAGCTATCGGCCTCAAAAAGGATTTCGTCGAAAAATACTTCACGGGCACGCCGTCCAACATCGAAGGCATCGGTGTTTTCGAGGTCGCCGAAGAGACGATGCGCCTGCATCAGGCCGCGTTCTCCCAGGATCCCGTGCTGGTCAACATGCTCGACGCCGGTGGCGAATATGCCTACCGCGTGCGCGGCGAGGAGCATCTGTGGACACCGGACGCCATCGCCAAGCTCCAGCATTCCACCCGCTCTGGCAAGTATGAGACGTTCAAGGAGTTTGCGCAGCTCACCAATGACCAAAGCAAGCGTCACCTGACCTTGCGTGGCCTGTTCGACTTGAAGCCGGCCGGTGCTCCAATCCCGCTGGAGGAAGTCGAGCCGGCCAAGGAAATCGTCAAGCGCTTTGTGACGGGCGCCATGTCGCTCGGCTCGATTTCGACGGAAGCCCACACCACGCTGGCGATCGCCATGAACCGTATCGGCGGCCGCTCGAATACGGGTGAAGGCGGTGAAGACGCCCGTCGCTTCCTGCCGGTCAAGGGCGGTACGATGCTGTCCGACGTCATCGGCAAAAACCGTATCGAACGTGACATTGAGCTGCAGGAAGGCGACTCGCTGCGTTCCGCAATCAAACAGGTCGCTTCCGGCCGTTTCGGCGTCACCACCGAGTATCTGGTTAATGCCGATCAGATCCAGATCAAGATGGCGCAAGGCGCTAAGCCTGGCGAAGGCGGTCAGCTGCCGGGTCACAAGGTTTCCGAATACATCGGTTTCCTGCGCCATTCCGTGCCCGGTGTCGGCCTCATTTCGCCGCCGCCGCATCACGACATTTACTCGATCGAGGATCTAGCTCAGCTCATCCATGACCTGAAAAACGCCAATTCGGCGGCTTCGATTTCGGTCAAGCTGGTCTCCGAAGTCGGCGTTGGCACGGTCGCCGCCGGTGTTTCCAAGGCTAAGGCGGACCACGTGGTCATTTCCGGGCATGATGGCGGTACCGGCGCTTCGCCTCAGTCCTCCATCAAGCATGCCGGCGCACCCTGGGAACTCGGCTTGGCCGAGACCCAGCAGACCTTGGTGCTCAACCGCCTGCGCGGTCGCATCCGTGTCCAGGTGGATGGCCAGATGAAGACCGGCCGCGACGTCGTCGTCGGCGCGCTGCTGGGTGCGGATGAATTCGGCTTCTCCACCGCGCCGCTGGTGGTCGAGGGCTGCATCATGATGCGCAAGTGCCACCTCAATACCTGTCCGGTCGGCGTCGCCACTCAGGATCCGGTGTTGCGTCGACGCTTCTCCGGTCAACCTGAACACGTCGTCAATTTCTTCTTCTTCGTCGCCGAGGAAGCCCGCGAATTGATGGCGCAAATGGGCATCCGCAAGTTCGAGGACCTGATCGGGCGTTCCGACCTCTTGGATACCCGTGCCGGCATCGAACACTGGAAGGCCAAGGGCCTCGATTTCAGCAAGATTTTCTACCAACCCGCAGTTTCCGCAGACGTCGCCCGTCGCCACGCCGAGAGCCAGGATCACAACCTCGGCAAGGCCCTCGATCACCAATTGATCGAATTGGCTGCACCAGCGCTGAAAAACGGCGAGAAGGTCAAAATCAACCTGCCGGTACGCAATGTGAACCGCACGGTCGGAACGATGTTGTCGGGTGAAGTGGCGCGGCGTTATGGTCATGCCGGCCTGCCCAACGACACCATCGACATCAATCTCACCGGCACGGCGGGCCAAAGCTTCGGCGCTTTCCTCGCGCAAGGCATCACCCTGCAGTTGACGGGCGAAGGCAACGACTACGTCGGCAAGGGCCTCTGCGGCGGACGCATCGTCGTCAAGCCGCACGCCGATTTCCGCGGGGATCCGCTGCAAAACATCATCATCGGCAACACAGTGATGTACGGTGCCATTGCCGGAGAGGCTTATTTCTCGGGGGTTGCCGGCGAGCGTTTTTGTGTCCGCAATTCGGGGGCGATCGCAGTCGTTGAAGGACTCGGAGACCACGGTTGCGAATATATGACCGGCGGCACGGTCGTTGTGCTCGGTGGTACTGGTCGCAACTTCGCCGCCGGCATGTCGGGTGGCATTGCCTACGTCCTCGACGAGGCTGGCGATTTCGAACAGCGTTGCAATCTTTCGATGGTGTCTTTGGAGAAGGTGCTGTCCGCCGCCAAGCAGGCCGCCAACGAGCCGATGCATCGCGGACGCCCGGATGAGGAGCAGCTTAAGGAATTAATCGAGCGCCACCTCAACTTTACCGGCAGCGCCAGGGCGAAGCACATCCTCGCGAACTGGGAAATCTTCCGCGACAAGTTCATCAAGGTTTATCCGAACGAATACAAGCGTGCGCTCGGCGAACTGGCGGTGACCAAGGCGGCGGCTTGACCAAAGTTGTCGTTTCGCCCTTCTTGCCGGGCAAGGGGGTAAAATTCGTGCGGCCGCGGAAGCGGCCGTCACCTGTTGATTTGCTGCCCGTCTCGGGCAGTTCTGCGGAGGCAGTATAAGATGGGCAAGCCCACCGGATTCCTCGAATTCGAACGGATTGAGGAGTCTTATCAACCCGTTTCGGTCCGTGTCGAGCATTACAAGGAGTTCGTCGCCCGGCTGGCTGATGATGAAGCCAAGACCCAAGGCGCGCGCTGCATGGACTGCGGCATCCCGTTTTGCAACAACGGTTGCCCGGTCAACAACATCATTCCCGACTGGAATGACCTCGTTTTTCGCGGCAATTGGAAAGATGCGTTGGACGTCCTGCATCAGACGAACAACTTCCCCGAGTTCACGGGCCGCATCTGCCCCGCCCCCTGTGAAGCCGCCTGCACCCTTGGCATCAACGCCGAACCGGTCGGCATCAAGTCGATCGAGCGATTCATCGCCGACAAGGGCTGGGAAAACGGCTGGATCGTCCCGCAGCCACCCGCCGCGAAAACCGGCAAGAAAATCGCCATCGTCGGCTCCGGGCCGGCGGGCCTCGCTGCTGCCCAGCAATTGGCCCGCGTCGGCCATGAGGTTACTGTCTTCGAGAAGAACGATCGTGTGGGCGGTCTACTGACCTACGGCATCCCCGATTTCAAGCTTGAGAAGTCCGTGGTCGATCGTCGCGCCAAGCAGATGGAAGCCGAAGGCGTCACTTTCCGGACCAAAGTCGTGGTCGGTGACAAATCCTTGCCCGCTGGCATCATTAGCGACGCTGCGGAATTGGTCACCGTTGAACAGTTGAACCGCGAGTTCGACGCCGTCATCCTTGCAGCGGGTTCGGAAGTTCCACGCGATCTGCCGATTCCCGGCCGCGAGTTGAAGGGCATTTACCCGGCCCTGCAATTCCTGATCCCGCAGAACAAAGCGAACGCCGCCGGCAGCGCCAATCCGATCAATGCCCAGGGCAAGCACGTCATCGTCATCGGTGGCGGCGATACCGGCTCTGACTGTGTCGGCACCTCGAACCGCCACGGCGCCGTTTCGGTGGCCCAATTCGAACTCATGCCCATGCCGCCGGAGAATGAGGACAAAGGCACGACCTGGCCGTATTGGCCATACAAGCTTCGCACCTCTTCTTCGCAGGAAGAAGGCTGCGAGCGTGACTTTGCCGTTGCCACCAAGGAATTCATCGGTGACGGGCAAGGCAACATCAAGGCGCTGAAGGCGGTCCGGCTCAACTGGGAAAATGGCAAGATGAACGAAGTGCCGGGGTCGGAATTCGAGATCCCCGCGGACTTGGTCTTCCTTGCCATGGGCTTCACCAACCCGACGCCCAGCCTCCTGGACGCTTTTGGTGTGGTTAAGGATGCGCGGGGCAACGCCCGGGCGACGACCGATGGCGAGGGATGCTACGCCACCAACGTTCCCCGCGTATTCGCGGCTGGTGACGTTCGGCGCGGCCAATCGTTGGTAGTCTGGGCGATTCGCGAAGGCCGTCAATGCGCTCGGGAAGTCGATCAGTTCCTCATGGGTGCGACGACCCTGCCCCGTTAAGCTATTTGGCCACAATGAAGAGGCCGCCCAACGCATCGGTTTAGATCGCGGGCGACTCTTCTCAAATCCCGCAGGCGTCTGCCTCGCGGGGTTTTTTTTGCAAGCTCCGTTTTTGCAAGACAGTTGGTCGCAATAATGTGAAAATATGCCATTCCAACTGACGGAGAAGCCATGGCTACCGAACTGCAAAGCGCCTTGCAGGTGACGCCACCTTCCGGCGCCATCGATTCCCACATGCTGATCATTTTCAGCATCATGGTTCTGGCAGGCCTGCTCGGCGGCCTCGCCAATTTCTTCCTTTCCGAACGTCAGGGCGAACTCGGCCGGCGGGAATGGCTCAAATATCCGATTCTCGGCATCGTCGCGGCGCTGACGGTCCCGCTCTTCCTCAATATGATTTCCAGCACCCTGCTCGAGGGTGCACGCACCAAGCCGATCGACTTCTATGTCTTTTCAGGTTTCTGTCTTATTTATACCGTCGCTTCGCGCCGCCTCTTTGAAAATGTCGCTATCAAGCTGTTCGCCCAGATCGAGCAGGTAAAGCGCGAAATGAATCAGATGAAGCAGCGTCGCGATGCCGTTGCTGAAGCGCCGGCGAAAGAAGAGAAAGCGGAAGCCCCGGAAACCAAGGCCGATCCGCGGGAATCGCTTTCCTATAGCGACATCGAAATCCTCCGCGCGCTCTCCGAGGAATCGTATGTGTATGGCAACCTGGCATCGCTGTGCGACAAGACCCGCCTTGCCCGGGAACTGGTCAGCCAGCGCCTGATGGTTATGAAGAGCATGGGCGTGATTGACACCCGCATCAACGAAAAGAATGTCCTGCACTGGTCCGTTTCACCGCGCGGCAAGCAAGTGCTGAACGAAATCCTCGCGGGCGAGGACAAGAAAGTTGCTTGATCCTGCTTTCCCCGCGCCCCGGCACGCAATTCCGAACATCGCCTCCGCTAACTCATGAACATCGTTATTCTCGCTGCCGGCCAGGGCAAGCGCATGTACTCCAACCTGCCCAAAGTGCTGCATCCCATTGCGGGCAAGGCGCTGGCGCAGCACGTCATCGATACCGCAAGAACGCTGGCGCCGGAGCAGATCGTCGTCGTCTATGGTCACGGCGGCGAAATCGTCCGCGCCACGCTGGCCGCGGATGATCTCGCATGGGCGCTTCAGGAACCGCAGCTTGGTACCGGCCACGCCGTCATGCAGGCCGTCCCCCAGCTCGGCGCCGCCGGTCAAACCCTGGTGCTCTACGGCGACGTTCCGCTGACGCGCGCCGATACGCTCAAGCGCTTACTGCATGCGGGCCGCGACAGCCTTGCCATTCTCACCGTCAATCTCACGGATCCTTCCGGCTACGGCCGTATCGTCCGCGATGCACAAGGCCGGGTCGTGCGCATCGTCGAAGAAAAGGACGCTTCTGCCGAAGAAAAGGCCATTTGCGAGGTCAACACCGGCATCATGGCCATCCCGACCGCGCGCCTGAATACCTGGCTGAGCCAACTTTCCAACCAGAACGCCCAGGGCGAGTATTACCTTACCGATATCGTCGCCCTTGCGGTTGCCGAAGGTGTGCACATCAACACGGCGCAGCCGCAGGCCGAGTGGGAAGTGCTCGGCGTCAACAGCAAGGTGCAGCTGGCGGAACTCGAACGCATCCATCAACGGGACTTGGCAGACGTCTTGCTATTGCAAGGAGTCCGCCTCGCCGATCCGACTCGCATCGATATCCGCGGCACGCTCTCCTGCGGCCGCGACGTCGGCATCGACGTCGGCTGTATTTTCGAGGGCAAGGTCGAACTCGCTGAAGCGGTCGAAGTCGGCCCTTATTGCGTGCTGAAAAACGTTTCGATTGCGGCCGGCGCCCGCATCGCGGCTTTCTCCCATTTGGAAGAGGCGTCGGTCGGCCCAGATGCCGTCATCGGGCCATACGCCCGCCTGCGTCCGGGAGCGAAGATCGGCCCCGAGGCCCATGTCGGCAACTTCGTCGAGATCAAGAACAGTACGCTCGGCCGTCAATCCAAGGCCAACCACCTGGCCTACATTGGCGACGCGGTCATCGGCGAACGCGTCAATGTCGGCGCCGGCACCATCACTTGCAATTACGATGGCGCCAACAAACACAAGACCATCATCGAAGACGATGTTTTCATCGGTTCCGACACTCAACTCGTGGCGCCGGTGAAAATCGGCCGTGGGGCCACCATTGCCGCCGGCGCGACCGTAACGCGCGACGTCTCGGCGGGCGACCTGGCGGTGTCGCGTGTCAAGCAGGTCGCAATCAGCGGCTGGCAACGGCCGCAAAAGAACAACGACGGCGCGAAATAGCGTCCAGAGGGAGCGGATAACGCCATGATCAGCCAACTTCTCCGATCCGCCTCCTGACCCATGGATATCTACTTCCTCCTCTTCGTCTTTGTCATTGCCATTTCGGCCGCAATCGGTTTTTCCTTGCTGCTCGTCGGCTATATGGGTACCGCGCCCGGCGCAATTGCCCATGGCTGGCGATGGGCCGCTATCGCCCTGCTGATCCCGATCATCGGCCCATTTTGGTTCGCGGTGCGCCACTGGCCGGACTGCGCCCTGGCTGGAAAACAGCTGGCCGCCGGCACCATCCTTTTGATTTTCGCCGTCGTTCTGCTTTACGGTGCCGGCCCCATGTTCGCGGGCCGCATCCTCGCAAGCATGAGGTAGATTCAAAGACAACCACGTCACAAGAAGGGGGAAAAGAATGGCTACTTACGCCACCGAGGCAATTCGCTCCATCGCGCTGGTGGGTCACGGCGCCGCTGGGAAGACCAGTCTCGCCGAAGCACTGCTCTTCGCCGCTGGCGCCATCCCGGCCAAGGGCAGCATCGAGCGCGGGAATATGGTCTGCGATTTCGAGCCGATGGAAAAGGAAAGCGGGCACTCGCTCAACTCCGCCCTCGTCAATTTCGCGATCGAAGGGGCGCACATCCACCTCGTCGACACCCCCGGATATCCCGATTTCGCCGGCCAGGCCATTGCAGCACTGGCGGGCGTGGACACGGCGCTGGTCGTCATCAATGCCCAGACCGGTATCGAGTTGATGGCCGAGCGCATGATGCGCCTGGCGGGGGAGCGCAAACTCTGCCGCATGATCGTCATCAACAAAATCGACGCCGAAAATCTCGACCTGCCCGGCTTGGTGGGCGAAATCCGCGAGCGCTTCGGCAAGGAGTGCATGCTCCTCGACCTCCCTGCGCATGGTGCGGCCGACGTCGTTGAAGTTCTCGAACATGATTCCGGCGACGCCGATTTCGAATCGGTCACCGCCGCCCACCGAGCCCTGATCGATCAGATCGTCGAGGAAGACGAAAATCTGCTGGCGCGTTACCTGGAGGACGGTGCCGACCCGGCGCCCGGCGAACTTCATGCACCCTTCGAGAAGGCGCTGCGCGAGGGCCATCTCATCCCCATCCTTTTCGTTTCGGCCAAGACGGGCGCTGGTATTCCCCAGCTTCTGCACGCGCTGGCGACCTTGGCGCCCAACCCGAGCGAAGGCAACCCTCCACCGTTCTTAAAGGGCGAACCCGGCGACGAGACCGTCGCTTTCTCCGCCCAGCCTGATCCGAAGAAGCATGTTCTCGCCCATGTCTTCAAGGTCATTTCCGATCCATACATGGGCAAGGTTGCCATTTTCCGCGTGCATCAAGGAACCCTGCGCAAGGACGCCCAGTTGTTCGTCGGCGATGGCAAGCGTCCCTTCAGGGTCGGGCATCTCTATCAGGTGCAAGGCAAGGATTACCTCGAGACCGACGTGCTGATGCCGGGTGACCTTGGCGCCATCGCCAAGGTCGAGGAAGTGGAGTTCGACTGCGTATTGCACGACTCGCATGAAGACGACCATATCCATCTCGTCCCGCTCGATTTTCCGCGTCCGATGGCCGGCTTGGCGGTGGAAACGCGCAAGAAGGGCGACGAGCAACGCCTCTTCGACGTACTTAGCAAGTTGGCGCTGGAAGACCCGACCTTCGTCATCGAACGCCACCCCACTACCAACGAAACTGTCATTCGCGGCCTGGGTGAAATCCATCTCAAGTCCAAGCTCGCCAAGATGGCGTCCCAGTACAAACTCGAAGTCGATACCCGGCCGCCCCTCATTCCCTACCGCGAAACCATCACCGCCCCGGCGGAAGGCCATCATCGCCACAAGAAACAAAGCGGCGGCGCCGGCCAGTTCGGCGAGGTTTACCTGAAAATCGAGCCGCTAGAGCGCAGCGCCGGCTTCAAGTTCGTCGACGCGGTCAAAGGCGGCGTCATCCCGGGCGTTTTCATGCCGGCCGTGGAGAAGGGCGTGCAACAGGCGCTGGGCGGCGGCGTCATTGCCGGCTTCCCGGTCGAGGACGTCAAGGTTACGGTCTATGACGGCAAGACGCATGCGGTGGACGGCAAGGAAATCGCTTTCGTCACCGCCGGTCGCAAGGCGGTCATCGAGGCGATCCGGGCTGCCCGCCCCATCATTCTCGAGCCGATCGTCAATATCGAAATCGTCGTTCCGGAGGAAAGCATCGGCGATCTCGCCGGCGATCTCTCGAGCCGTCGTGGCCACATCACCGGCACCGACGGGCGCGGGCACGGCTTCTCGGCCATTACCGGCCAGGTGCCCCTGGCGGAATTGACCGACTACCAGTCGCGAGTCAAGTCGCTTACCGGCGGCAAGGGGAGCTATATCATCGACTTCAGCCATTACTCGGCGGTGCCGCCGCAGGTGCAGCAGCAACTGGCATCCAAGTTCCAGCTCAAGGACGAAGATGAGTAAGGGCAGAAGTCCCACGCAAGGAGCCTGGCGATGAAACGCTTTCTTATCCCTGCCATGCTGTCGGCGTTGGCCGGCAGCGCTCTTGCGGCTCCGGACGGCATGCGCCTCGAAGAGCGCATGCTGTTCAAGAGCCCTGAACTGGCCAAGCCCGGCGCTTGCGTCATGTATCGCGAAGGTGGCGCCGGGTGGATACTGACCGAGCCGGTTTATTGGTTGAAAGGCACGACCGTGCGTTCCGAAGTGAAAACGCGGCGCGTCGACCGCTGCCCGGCGGTTCAAGGGAAAGTGCCCGAGCACTACACGCGCGAGGAATTCAACCGTTTGGCCAACGCCTATCCATGCGCCGCCAAGGCGGAAAACGTCCGAGACGAGGCTTTCGGGATACTGCACGTCCGCGTCGATGACTGGGAGACGCCCTGGGCCAAGCGCGCCGCCAATAGCGGCCGTCTGTACCAGGGTCACTACATCGACCGGCCCCTGCAAAAAGGCATGGAATTGGAAGTGGATGCCAACTTGCTGGCTGCCTGTCGCGAGCATTAGCAGCGTTCAGATTCACCTTATCGGGACTTCGACAAGCCCGGGTAAGGTCGGCGCCACCCTGGTCAGCTTGGGTAACAGCAAAGAAACAGGCTGACTGCAAAAACAAAGCTCAATGGCGGCTCTACCAATGCAGCCCCCATCGACGCCCGCCGCATTGCACGGCGGGCGGTTCATTCCTTACTTTGCTTTTTTGCTTGCCCCGGCTTTGGGCTCGGCCTCCGCCTTCGCCGCATCTGCGGCGCCCTGGAGGTCGCCGGCGGCGGCCGCCTGACGTTGCATGTATTCCTGCACTTGTTGCATGAGCCCCCATGGCCACAATGCCGCCGGATCATCCGGGGCCGGCGGTACCTCAGATTTACCGGTCAGGGCGTCGGTGGAAGCGTTGGCGCTTGCCGCCGCCATTTCGCTCATGGTTCGCACCGCATCGAGAGTCGTTTTATGCATTTACAGGCTGCGGATGGTAATTTGCAGCAACGACAGGTTCATGCTCAGCCAGCCCTCGACCGCCTTGAGATCGGAAATGCGTTTTTCGAGTTCATCGCCATCCAGGGTCGGGATGACCATGCCGGGCAGGCCGAAACCCATGTTGCTCCACATCTTGCGAACCATGGCGAGGGGATCGCCGGCACTGCTGTTTTGTCGTGACATGGCTGCTCCAATCGTTAATTGCCATCAAATCATACTCCATGTTTCACGAAGGCAGCCGAGCAGTGCTACAGTATGGGCCTTGCATTCTTGGAGAACCCGTACATGCTGAAACTGCTCGTTGTCGAGGATCACGCGCTGGTACGCGAGGGCATGGTTCGACTGCTTGGACAACTGGAGGACGAAGTCACCATTGTCGAAGCCGCAGACGGCGATGCAGCGCTGGCTGCCCTGGATAAGGAAGAGGATTTCGATCTCGTGCTGATGGACCTGGCCATGCCGAACATGGATGGCTTCTCGGCGCTCGACATCGTCCGCCGGAGATATCCCGCCATTCCGGTCGCTGTCATTTCAGCTTACGACGATCTTCCGACCATCACCCGGGTCATCAACAACGGCGCCTCCGGCTTCATTCCCAAGGCTTATTCCGGCGAGGCCATGCTGGCCGCGCTGCGCGACATTCTCGACGGCCAGATTTTCCGTCCCAGCGGCACCAGCCAGGCTAAACTGGATTCCGTCCAGACCCGCCCCAGCGTCAGCGGCACCGTCAAGCCTTCCGAGATCGGTTTGACCGACCGTCAAGCCCAGGTATTGGCGCTGATGATCCGCGGCCTTTCCAACCGCGAGATCGCCAAACAGCTCGATCTCTCGGAGGGCACGGTGAAAATCCACGCAACGGCCATCTTCAAATCGCTTGGCGTCTCCAGCCGTGCCGAGGCCATGGTGGCATCCGCCACTTATCACATCGACTTCAACAACGTATTCTGAATTTGCTGGAGTAAAGCCCGAATCTTGGCAGGGCGCAGGGGAGGCCGGATGCAGTGCACGCCGCTGTCGGGCGGCAACTCCCCGACCGTCACCACCGGCAGCGGTCGCGGCAACGATTTTTGAATTTCCTCGGCGGCGCCGACAGCGGCCAGAACAATTGCTTTGTCTTTGGAGACTTCTCGCAGCAGGGTTTCCGGGTCGTCGCCGAACCGGCACTTGTAGCCCCATCCCGCAGCCATCTCCGCCACTTTGCCGAGCTCGGCATCCGGGCCGATGAATATCAACGTCACCAACGCCGCCGCGCCGTCTTTCAATGCCGGCGACTCGGTCGTCAGCGGCAGATCCACCGAAAATACGGTTCCCACGCCCGGCCGCGAGCGAAGGTCGAGCCAGGCATCGAGAGCACGGCTCAATCGCTGGACGATGGACAGGCCCAAGCCCAAACCTTTTTTCTGGTCGCGGGCGGCGTTGCCGACCTGGAAAAACTCCTTGAAGATCATTTCCTGGTTTTCCGGCGCGATTCCCAAGCCGTTGTCGCGCACCTCGATCCTCACTTTGCCCTTGCGGCGACGCGCCGCCACCAGCACCCGTCCGCCCTCCGGGGTGTAACGGATGGCATTGGAGACGAGATTGGAGAGCAGACGTTCGACGAGGTGAATATCGGAATTGATCGCCAGCGCGCTCGGCCGGATACGCAAGGTGATGCGCTTATACATCGCCGCGCGGCGGAAAGAGAGGTGCAGCCGATCGAATACGGCCTGCACCGGGAAAGGCTGAATGTCGGGCTCGACGCCGCCCATGTCGAGCCGCGAGATGTCGAGCAACGTATCGAGCATCTCCGCGAGGCTGATGACGGAAGAGTTGATCTGAATCGCCAGTTGATCGAGATCGCGCGTATATCCCGAACTGATTTGGCGCTGCAGATCGGCGGCGAAGAGCGACAGGGCGTGAAGCGGTTGCCGCAGGTCATGGCTCGCGGCCGCCAGGAAGCGGCTCTTGGCAGTGCTGGCACGTTCTGCCTCTTCCTTTTGCCGCTCCAGTTCCTCGGTCGCCCGACGCACGCGCTCCTCCAGATCAAGGCGATTGGCGGAAAGCGCGACGGACACCTCCGCCAACTCCTTGACCTGGCGGCGCAGCAGCCAGCCGCCCGAGAGCAGAATGGCGACGATCACCGCGACGAACAGCCCGAACTCGGTCAGACGCTGCTTCC
>JAPUEC010000214.1 GCA_027492775.1 Rhodocyclaceae bacterium | reverse complement strand
GGCATTGACGCTCCGGGGCGCGAGGGACCGCGCCACCTGCGCGGAAAATAAACGATCGATGATGCCATTTCCCTCCCTCTCGCCCGCTGCCCGGCACCCATGCCGCGCGCGCTGATCGTCGCCCCTTCCTGGATCGGCGACACCGTTCTGGCGCAACCGCTGTTCGCCCGCCTGCACGCCGCGGGCGTCGAATTGGATGCGCTGGCGCCACCTTGGGTGGCACCGGTGCTTTCGCGTATGCCGGAAATCGGCCAGATCATCGCCAGTCCCTTCGCGCATGGTCAATTGGCGCTGAAGTCGCGCTACCGCCTTGCCCGCCAATTGGCTGAAAAAAAATACGACCGCGCATACATCCTGCCCAATTCGCTGAAGTCGGCGCTGATTCCGTTCTTCGCCGGGATTCCGCAACGCATCGGTTTCGTCGGTGAAGCGCGCTACGGGCTGGTGAATCGCCGCCATCGTTTGAACAAGACGGCATTGCCGCTCATGGTCGAGCGCTATGCGCAACTTGCCGAACTGCCCGGGGTGCCACCGCCAAGGCCGATCGAACCGCCGAAATTGGTTTCCACCGCGGAACAACAGGCCGCGGCGCTCCGCGCGCTCGGAAAAGACGCTCCCCGCCGCCCCATCGTCTTCTGCCCCGGCGCGGAATATGGACCGGCCAAGCGCTGGCCGGCCAAGTATTTCGCCATTCTCGCCAACACGCTGGCGGAGCGCGGCCACGACATCTGGCTGCTGGGATCGCCCAAGGACGCCCCCATCGCCGAGACCATCGTCAAGCTCGCGCCGGAAACCTGCACCAATCTCTGCGGCAAAACCGCCCTGGACCAGGCGATCGACCTCATGGCCGGCGCCGAACTCGTCGTCTGCAATGATTCCGGGCTGATGCATGTTGCGGCCGCGCTAGGACGGCCGCTGGTGGCGCTTTTCGGCTCCTCGTCGCCCGCCTTCACCCCGCCGCTCTCGTCCCGTGCCACCGTTCTCTCGCTCGGTTTAGAATGCAGCCCATGCTTCGAACGCGAATGCCCGCTCGGGCATTTCGATTGCCTCAACAAGCTGATGCCCGCCCGGGTGCTCGAAACCTGCCTTTCCTATCTCTGACCATGCCTTCGCCCACCCGCCCCACGCTCCATGCCACCCCGGAAGACGTCGAAGCCGCGTTCTACGAAGCGCTCGAGCGCAGCGATGCCGAAGCGATGATGGCCGTCTGGTCGGAAGACGAGGACACGGTATGCGTCCATCCCACCGGCGTGCAATTGCTCGGAATGGAGCAGATCCGCGACAGTTGGCGCAGCATCTTCACCACCGCCCGGCTCAAGGTCACCTCGGTGCGCAGCGCCCACTGGCAAGGCATGCTGCTCGCCATCCATCACCTGGTCGAAACCGTCTATATCGGCGACGATGCCGAGCCGCACGGCCCGCTCTTCGTCACCCACGTCTATTCCCGCGGCGCTCATGGCTGGCGGCTGGTCAATCGCCATGCTTCCGCCGCCGGCGAGACGCATACCCCGGAGAGCGACGACCCTTCCGCTCCGCCCCGGGTCCTGCACTAGCCGGCGCCTCGGTCGCCAAGGAAAAGATGACCTCTCCCGGCATCGCCCGCCCCCAACCCTACCGCGCGCCCCGCTGGCTTCCCGGCGGACAGGCGCAGACGCTCTGGCCGCTCACCATCAAGGGCCCGCTGCCGCGCTATCGCCGCGAGCGCTGGGATACGCCGGACAACGATTTCATCGATCTCGATCGCATCGACGGCCCCGCCCAAGCGCCCCTGCTTGTTCTCTTCCATGGCCTCGAAGGCAGCGCCCGCAGCCACTACGCCATCTCGCTGGCGCATGCGGCGCGCGCCGTCGGCTGGCGCTTCGTCCTGCCGCATTTTCGCGGCTGTTCGGGCGAACTCAACCGGCTGCCACGCGCCTATCATTCGGGCGATTCCGAGGAAATCGACTGGATATTGCAGCGCTTGCGCCACGAAGCCGGCCCGGCGCCCCTGTTCGCCGCCGGCGTCTCGCTCGGCGCCAACGCCCTGCTCAAATGGGCGGGGGAGCGCGAAGATGCGGCGCGGGAAGTCGTCACCGCCATCGCCGGCGTCTCGGCGCCGCTCGACCTCGCCGCTTGCGGCCACCATTTGGCCAACGGCTTCAATCGCATCTACACCAAGCACTTCCTGAGCACGCTGAAGGCGATTTCGGAGCAGCGCCTGAAATGCCACCCGGACTTGTTCGACGCCCGTCGCATGCGCGCCGCGAGCAATCTCTACCAGTTCGACGACGCCGTTACCGCCCCCATGCATGGCTTCGAAAGCGCCGACGATTATTGGCGTCGCGCCTCCGGCAAGCCATGGTTGCGGAACATCCATATTCCCGCGTTGGTCCTCAACGCCCGCAATGATCCCTTCCTGCCGGCACGCCACCTGCCCCAAGCGCATGAGGTTTCTGCCAGCGTCACCTTGGAACAGCCGAGCGACGGCGGCCATGTCGGCTTCGTCAGCGGCGCTTTTCCCGGCAGGCTGGACTGGTTGCCGCAAAGACTCTTACACTTCTTCGATTCCCAACCCCACCAAAAAAATCATGACCACAACCCTTCCCAATGAGATTTTCAAGGCCTACGACATCCGCGGCATCGTCGACAAAACGCTGACCGCCGACGTCGTCCGACAAATCGGTCAAGCGCTCGGCTCGCTGGCACGCGAGCGCAACCAGACCGCCATCGCCATTGGCCGCGACGGCCGCCTCTCCGGCCCGGAACTGGCGGGCGCCCTGGCGGAAGGCATCTGCGCCGCCGGCATCGACGTCATCGACATCGGCTGCGTGCCGACGCCGGTTACCTACTTCGCCGCCCACCAGCTCGGCTGCAACAGTTGCGTCTCGGTCACCGGCAGTCACAATCCGCCGGATTACAACGGCCTGAAAATGGTCATCGGCGGCGAAACCCTGGCGGGCGAGGCCATCCTCGCCCTGAAAGCGCGCATCGAAGCCGGCAACCTGCTGAGCGGCCAAGGCAAGCGCACCACCACCGACGTGGCGGAGGCCTACATCCAACGCATCGTCGGCGACATCAAGATCGCCCGGCCGATGAAAATTGTCATGGATTGCGGCAACGGCGTCGCCGGTGCTGTGGCGCCCACGCTGTTCAAGGCGCTGGGCTTCGACATCGTGCCGCTCTTCTGCGAAGTGGACGGCAACTTCCCCAATCATCATCCCGATCCCTCCAAGCCGGAGAACCTCGAAGACGTCGTGCACGCCCTCAAGACGACCGATGCTGAAATCGGCATCGCCTTCGACGGTGACGGCGACCGCCTCGGCGTCGTCACCAAGGACGGCGAGATCATCTTTCCCGACCGTCAGCTCATGCTCTTCGCCGCCGACGTGCTCTCGCGCGTACCGGGCGGGGAAATCATCTTCGACGTCAAATGCACGCGACTCCTGGCGCCCTGGATCAAGCAGCATGGCGGCAAGCCGACGATGTGGAACACCGGCCACGCCCTGATCAAGAAAAAACTCAAGGAAACCGGCGCGCCGCTGGCCGGCGAGATGAGCGGCCATGTCTTCTTCAAGGAGCGCTGGTTCGGCTTCGACGATGGCCTCTACGCCGGAGCGCGGCTGCTGGAAATCCTGTCCCGCTCCTCCGATCCCAGCGCCGTGCTGAAGGCTCTGCCCAATGCCTCAAGCACGCCGGAACTGAACATCAAGATGGCCGAAGGCGAGCCCTTCGCCTTGATCGACAAGCTCAAGCGCGAAGCGCAATTTGCCGGCGCCGAGCAGATCATCACCATCGACGGCGTGCGTGTCGAATACGCCGACGGCTTTGGCTTGGCGCGCCCCTCCAACACCACGCCGGTCGTCGTCCTGCGATTCGAAGCCGACAATGCCGCCGCCCTGGAACGCATTCAGGCGGATTTCAGGCGCGCCATCACTGCCGTCTGGCCGGGAGTCGTGCTACCCTTCTGACATCCTGAGGGGGAAAAACAATGGACGGGTGGCATACGGACGAATGGCTGGCCTCGGCCGCGGGAGCGACGACAAGACCAGCCACACCATCATCGGTTTGCGGTCTGGCGAAGGCGGTGACGCCATGACCGACGCGCTCCCGTCCCCCCTCAACCAGCTTTTCCTCGGCCGCCAGCCCATCCTCGACCGCGACCAGCAACTGGTCGCCTATGAGCTGCTTTTTCGCAGCAGCATGCAGAACTTCGCCGAAGTCACCGACGCCGTCGCCGCCACCGCGACGGTGATCGTCAATGCCTTTTCCGAACTCTCCATTACCGAATCGCTTGGCGATTGCCGTGGATTCATCAACGTCGACGAGCAATTCCTCTTCAGCGACGTACTGGAACTCCTGCCGACCCAATCCGTGGTGCTGGAAATCCTTGAGACGGTTCCGCCCACGCCGGAAGTGATCCGACGCTGCCGCGAGCTCAAGGAGAAGGGCTTCACCCTGGCGCTCGACGATGTCATCCAGGTGGCGCCGGAATACAACGACTTGCTCAACCTAGTGGAAATCATCAAGGTCGATATACAGCCGCTCTCGCCGATTGAGATACTGCAACTGACGGGCAAGCTAAAACCGCTCAACAAGCGGCTGCTCGCGGAAAAAGTGGATTCGCGGGCGCAGATGGAACAGTGCCTCAAACTCGGCTACCAGCTTTTCCAGGGCTACTATTTCGCCAAGCCCACCATCATCGCCGGCAGGAAGCTCAATCACTCGCAACTGTCGCTGATGAAGCTGATGAGCCTGCTGGTCTCCGACGCCGACAACGCCGAACTGGAAGACGCCTTCAAGCCCGAGCCGGGACTCACCATCAGCCTGTTGCGCATGACCAACTCGGTCGGCGCGGGAACGACGGTGCGCATCACCTCGCTGCGCCATGCCATTACCGTGCTTGGCCGCCGCCAGCTCCAGCGCTGGCTGCAATTGCTGCTTTTTGCCTCCGGCAATCGCAGCGGCGACATCAGCCCGCTGCTGCACCTCGCCGCCACGCGCGGCCGGCTCATGGAATTGCTGGCGGGAACGCAGAGAAAGAACGATTCGAATTTCGCCGATGAGGCCTTCATGGCCGGCATCATGTCGCTCATGCCGGCGCTGGTCGGACTCCAAATCAGCGAAATCATCACGCCGCTCGGCATCGCCCATGAAGTGCGCGACGCTTTATGCGACGGCACCGGCCCGCTCGGCGCGCTGCTGGCGCTGGTGGCGGCCACGGAGAGCGGCGATCCGGCGGAGATCGCCAGCAAGCTCAAGGAATGTCCGGGATTGGACGCGGGAACACTGAACCGCTGCCTGTCGCAAGCGCTGGCCTGGGCCAGCAGCATCCATCGCGACAGCGGCGCCTGAAGCCGCCGGGCAGGTTGCCCGGCATCGCGCTGAGGAAACACTGATTAACGCGACGCACCGGCGGCGCCACTCGAAGAACCAATCTGTTACGAACGCCCGGGATCGAAAAGCCGAATAATCGGTGATTCCCTAACGCATCTTGGGGTTGAGGCTGCCGCGGTTGTAATCGGGATCGCCGGGCATCACCAGCCGACCGCCCACCCAACCACCTTGCGCATCGATGGGCCGCGTCCGGTTCTCCGGATATTGCTCGGCCAGCTTCTTGGCCGCCTCCGCTTTTTCCGCATCGACGAACTCCCAACGGCCATTGGGATGCAGGCGCACCTTCTCGCCCTTGGCCGTCGTCGCCTCGACCGGCGTGCGATCCAGCACCGGCGCATCGGCAGCGCCGGCGACGGCTGCCCAGGCCAATAACGGCAAAAGGAGGCCGGCGCCTGGCCTCAAAGCTTGCCTTCCACCCACGACTTGACCGAGGCCAGCGCCGCCGGCAGCGCCGCGGCATCGGTGCCGCCCGCCTGCGCCATGTCCGGGCGACCGCCGCCCTTTCCGCCGATCTGCTGGGCGACCATATTGACCAATTCGCCGGCCTTGACCTTGGCCGTCAGGTCGGCGGTTACCCCGGCGACCAGCGCAACCTTGCCGTCGGCCACCGCCGCCAGCACGATCGCCGCCGATTTGAGCTTATCCTTGAGTTTGTCCAGGGTCTCGCGCAGGGTCGCCACATCGGCGCCTTCCAATACCGCAGCGAGAACCTTCGCGCCCTTGACCTCGGCCGCCTGCGCCGCCAGATCGTCGCCCTGGCTGGCGGCCAGCTTGGATTTGAAGCGTGCCAATTCCTTTTCCAGCGCCCGAACCTGATCGACGATCTGATTGACCTTGAGCACAACCTCCTGGGGCTGGGCCTTGAGGGTCGAGGTCACTTCGGCCAGCGCGTCCTGCTGGGCGTCGAGCCAGGCCAGCGCCACGTCGCCGCAAACCGCTTCGATGCGGCGCACGCCGGCGGCGACACCGCCCTCGCTATAGATCTTGAAGAGGCCAATATCGCCGGTGCGCGACACGTGGGTGCCGCCGCACAATTCCTTGGAGGAGCCGATGGCGCAAACGCGCACTTCGTCGCCGTACTTTTCGCCAAAGAGCATCATGGCGCCCGATTTCTGGGCTTCCTCAAGCGGCATGACGCGGGATTCGGTGGCGATATTGGCGAGGATCTCGGCGTTGACGAGGTTCTCGACCTTACGAATCTGCGTGGCGGAGAGCGGCGCGTTGTGCACGAAATCGAAGCGCGTCTTGTCGGGATCGACTAGCGAGCCCTTTTGCTGCACATGCTCGCCCAGCGTCTCGCGCAGCGCCTTGTGCATGAGGTGGGTGGCCGAGTGGTGGCGGGTGGTGCGCGACCGGGCCGCGATATCCACCTTGGCGTCGATCTCGGCACCGACCTTCAGCGTGCCGGTGTTGAGCACGCCATGATGGCCGAAGACGGCCGCCTGGATTTTTTGCGTATCCTCAACCGCGAAGATGCCCTGCGCGCCCTTCAATACGCCGCGATCGCCCACCTGGCCGCCGGATTCGGCGTAGAAAGGCGTGTGGTCGAGCACCACGACGCCGAGGTCACCCTCATTCAATTCATCGACGGCCGTACCGTCCTTGTAGAGCGCCAGCACCTTGGCCTTGACCTCAAGCGCCTCGTAACCGCGGAAGTTGGTTGCCGGCCCGGCGTACTCCAGTTGAGCGGCCATCTTGAACTTGCCGGCGGCGCGGGCCTGCTCCTTCTGGCGCGCCATGGCCGCATCGAAGGCGGCGCCGTCGACCGTCACCTTGCGTTCGCGGCAGATGTCGGCGGTAAGGTCTAGCGGGAAGCCGTAGGTGTCGTGCAGCTTGAAGGCGGTTTCGCCGTTGAAGACGCTGGCGCCAGTCTTGGTCATTTCGGCCAACTCGCCCTCGAGGATGGCCATGCCGTTCTCGATGGTGGCGAAGAAGCGCTCTTCTTCGAGCTTCAGCATGTCCATGACTTTGCCCTGCCCGGCCTTGAGTTCGGGGTAGGCCACGCCCATTTCGGCAACGAGATCGGGCACCAGCTTGTGGAAGAACGGCACGCGCACACCCAGTTTCCAGCCGTGGCGGATGGCACGGCGAATGATGCGGCGGAGCACGAAGCCGCGCCCCTCGTTGCCCGCGATGAGGAAGGAGCAGGCACGGATGTGGTCGGCCAGCACCTTGAGCGACGGGCTTTCCAGGTCGGCGGCCTTGGTCTCCCGGGCGGCGGCTGCAATCAGGTTTTGAAAAAGATCGATTTCGTAATTGCTGTGCACATGCTGCAACACGGCGGCGATGCGCTCCAGGCCCATGCCGGTGTCGACCGAGGGCTTGGGCAGGGGATGCATGACGCCCGCCTCGTCGCGGTTGAACTGCATGAAGACGTTGTTCCAGATTTCGATGTAGCGGTCGCCATCCTCGTCCGGGCTACCCGGCGGGCCGCCGGGGATTTCCTCGCCGTGGTCGTAGAATATCTCGGTGCAGGGGCCGCAGGGACCAGTGTCGCCCATCATCCAGAAGTTGTCGGAAGCGTAGCGGGCGCCCTTGTTGTCGCCGATGCGCACGACGCGCTCGACGGGAACGCCGATCTCCCTGGTCCAGAGGTCGTAGGCTTCGTCGTCCTCGGCATAGACGGTGACCCAGAGCTTGTCCTGCGGCAACTTATAGACCTCGACCAGCAGTTCCCAGGCGTATTTGATGGCGTCGCGCTTGAAATAGTCGCCGAAGCTGAAATTGCCCAGCATTTCGAAGAAGGTGTGATGGCGCGCGGTGTAACCGACGTTTTCCAGATCGTTGTGCTTGCCGCCGGCGCGCACGCATTTCTGCGAGGTAGTGGCGCGGTTGTAGGGGCGCTTGTCGAAGCCGAGGAAAACGTCCTTGAACTGGTTCATCCCCGCGTTGGTGAAGAGCAGCGTCGGGTCCTCGTGCGGCACCAGCGACGAAGATGCCACGATCTGGTGTCCCTTGGACTCGAAGAACTTCAGGAATTTTTCACGGATTTCGGCGCTTGTCATGGGCTCGGCCACTCGGAATTCAAACGAAAGTTTCGCATTTTAAAAGAAAAACCCGCCTGGGCGGCGGGTTTCGCGGTAAGCGAATGCCGGGTCAGGACTGGTTCGCGTCCGACTTCTTGGCCTTGCGGGGCTTCTTATGCTTGGCCTTCTTGTGCGCGCGGCTCTTGCCGGTCATGCCTTGGTCGCCAGAGCTCGAGCCGGAAGTCGCGCCTGGAGTGTTGCCGCTATTGGCACCGGAGTTCGCGCCCGTGGTAGCGGCGCCACCGGAAGCCGCACCGGAACCGGCCGCACCTGGACCGGAAGGAGCGCCGGCGGTTGCGGCACCAGTACCGACACCACCTGCACCACCGGCGCCGGCACCGGCGGCACCGCCGCCCGCTTGGGCAAAGGCAAAGCTGGAGGCGGCCATCAAAAGGGCAATCATCAAACGGGATTTCATATCGTTTCTCCTAGATCGTTGGGGGGACTGCGGGTTCTGTGACCCGCCCCTTCCTAACGCGGTTCCCCGGCCGCGGCTGACACGATTTTTCAAAAAAAGCGTGCGCTCGCTTACCGCATAACCCAATGTCAAACTTGGTGATCAGAATTCCGTGTTGAGAAATGGCCGTAGCCAGCCGTCGCCCGCAGAATTATTTGCGTCTGCGAACGCTTCCGCTTTAACGGCGCCCCGGCGAATTGCATTGCGCAGCCAGGGGAGCGCTATGTAACGGGACGCAAGCGATGGGCATGCCCTTGCCAACCACTCAACAATGGCGACATCGGCCCGACGCAGCCGGGATGGCGACGGTTGGGCTCAGCCCACCGTCGCCTACCGAGAACTCGCCTTAGAAAGGCGTCACCTTCCGAAGCGCCGGTTTTGCCTTCAAAATCGCGTTGCCGCGAGAAACCGCCGTATCGAGGGCGAGCTTGGGCGGAATGCCGTCGGCCCAGACCTTTTCCAGTTCCTCGTCGAGAATGATGCGAACCGGATCGAGGGTGGACACCCGCACCGGCAGCGCTGCGCCTTTGCCCTTCATGGAAGCATAGGCAACTTCGAGGGTCTGGCCGCGATCGCGCAGCGCCTGGCTCTTCATCGCCGTGCGCGCGGCTTCGGTCAATGGCAACTGCCCGTAGATGTTGGCGAGCTCGACCTGAATTTCCGGGCTGAGCAGGAAGGAAACGAACTTGGCAGCAATCTTGTATTCGGCCGCCGTGTGATTCGCACCCAGCCAGAGCGACGGGCCTTCCGCCAGGGTGTGCTGACGGCCGCCATAGACGTCGTCGTAGTTGGGCAGCGGTGCCACGCCGAGTTCGACGCCCTTGGCGTCGCGGAAGTCCGTATGAGCGGCGGAATCCGTGGTCACCATGGCGCATTCGCCGTTGCGGAATTTCTCATCGCCCTCATTCTTGCGGCCCGAGGGCAGAAAATAGCCCGCCTGCTTCCAGGTGGCCAACTTGGCGATGTGCTTGATCTGCACCAGTCCGTTGAAGACCAGCTCGCCCTTGGCGTTTGCGACCGGCACGCCGGAGAGCGCGCTGAGATTGTCGATGTGAATCCAGGTCGGCCAGGAGGTCGTGTATGGGCAATCGAAGCCGGCGGCACGGAGCTTGCCGGCGATATCCTGCATTTCCTGCCAAGTGGCCGGCGCCTTCTCCGGATCGAGCTTGGCCTTGCGGAAGGCATTCTTGTTGTAGAACAGTACCGGCGTCGAATAGGCGATGGGTAAACCCACGAAACGTCCCTTCTCATCGGTAACTCCCGCCCGCAAGTCTGGAGACAGGCGCGCGCCGTCGAAGGTTTCGCGGGCGTCCTTCATTACGGCATACAGCGGCTTGAACCCAGCCTTTGCGGCAATCCCTTCGGCAACCTGGGTGCGACGCAGGATATTGAGCACGGTCGGCTTGCCGCCGCTTTCCATGCGCACGACCTTGATCGGGCTTCCCGGATTTTTCTCATTGAAGCGATCAACGAGCTTCTGCAGTTCGACTTCCCCCGACTGGCCAAAGGGGTGGGAAAGCGCCACCTCCGACTTGGCGGCGACCGCCTGCGGCTTCTTGGCCGGCTTGGCCGGCTTCGCCGCCAGGGCGGAGGCGGAAAAGGCAACAGCCATCACAACGACAAGCGGACGAATCGAACCGATCATGATTTCTCCAGAAAACTTGAAAGCGCCAATTATGAAACAACTTTCATTGCCGCGTCTGTTGTTGCTGACTTGGCAGCCCCGCCCATTCAACTCGCCGGCGCGTCGGGCTTGAAATGGCTGCGGCCGTCGTGCTCCAGAGGAGCGGTTTGCCTGTCCCGTCCGAGCGACCAGGGGGCGCGCCGTTTCGATCGCACGCCCACGGAGTGAGCGTTTTTTGGCCGCATGGCTTTGCCGCGCGCCACTTGGCGCAGGCAGCGCCCGCCGCGCCTTGGCGGCCTCCAAAACCCTCTTTGCGCTGGCGATTTAAGCCCGACAGGCTGCTAGAATGGAACGAGTCGCGCCATAACCATGCAGGGGGAGGAATAAGCGATGACGATCTCCAAAGATCGCGCGGGAATGGAAGACGAGTTCCTTCGCTTCGACGAAGGCGAGCTCCAGAACAAGACACCGCCCCGCGCCCAGGCGCCATGGCGCATCCTGATCGTCGACGACGACCCGGATGTACACCAGGCGACGATCTATGCCCTGCAGGGCATCGCCATCCTCGACCGGCCGCTCGAATTCCTGCATGCCTACTCCGCCTTGGAGGCGGTCGAGCTGTTGCGCCACGAGCACAATGTCGCCGTCATCCTGCTGGACGTGGTCATGGAATCCGACGATGCCGGCCTGAAGGCGGTCGATGTCATCCGCAACACCCTCGGCCTGACCAATCCGCGCATCGTCTTGCGTACCGGCCAGCCCGGCTATGCGCCGGAAATCGAAACCATCCGCCGCTACGACATCAACGATTACAAGACCAAGAACGAGCTGACGCGCGCCCGCTTGTTCACGACGCTGACGACGGCCGTGCGTTCCTACGACCAGCTCTGCCGTCTGGAAGCCAGTCGCCATGGCCTGGAGCGCATCGTTGCCGCCAGCAACCAGTTCATTTCAAAGGCCGGCGTGCATGAATTCTCCTCGGGCGTGATCACCCAGATCGCGGCGTTCATGGGTGTCGAGCCGGAAGGCATGGTTTGCGTCCGCGCCGAGAGCCAGGAGGATTCGGGCGCTTGCCAAGTACTCTCCGCCACTGGACGCTTTTCCCGTTTCATGGGGCGACAGCTGGAGGAGGTGGACGATGCGCACGTCGTCGAAAGCTTGTTGCGGTGCCTGAAAGAGCGTCGCAATCTGGTGGAGTCGGGGCATGTCACCCTCTTCTTCCCTGGCCGCAATCATCACGACTTCATCGCCTATATCGCGACCCAGCAGCAGCCGAGCGAAATCGATCAACGCCTGCTCGAAGTGTTCTGCACCAATATCGCCATCTGCGGCGACAACGTCCATCTGGTGGAGGAACTGGAAAACCTCGCCTATCGCGACACCCTGCTCGGGTTGCCCAATCGCAGCTACCTCGTCGAAGCCATCGACCGGCGCCTGGCGTCGGACAGGGAGACGCAGCTCGCGCTGGCGCTGCTCGACGTCGATCAGTTCGCCGAGATCAACGACATGCTGGGGCACCGCTACGGCGACCAATTGCTCGAAGCCATCGCCCGCCGGCTCGAAGCGCGTTTTGGCGCCCAATGCGTCATCGCCCGCGTCAGCGACGACATCTTCGCCATTTTCGGCGATGCCCGCGAGGTCTGCCTGGAAACCATGCAGCCCTTCTTCAATGCCACCTATGAAATCGAGTCGGTGACGCGGCCGGTGAGCATGGCGGCCGGCTTCGTCGACGTGCCGCGCGACGGCGACATCTGCGGCACGACGCTGCTCAAGGATGGCTCGATCGCCGTCAAGCACGCCAAGGCCCAGGGCCAAGGCCAGTGCGCCATCTTCTCGCCCCAAATCGCCGCCGCCACACGCGAGCGCACGCGCCTGCTCCACGATTTGCGCAATGCCTTCATGTCCGACGCCCTTTACCTCGCCTTTCAGCCACAACTGGAGCTCAGCAGCGGCCGGGTAACCGGGGTCGAGGCATTGTTGCGCTGGCCCACCGCGGATGGCGGGCATATCCCGCCGGATCGCTTCATTCCCGTGGCGGAACACTCGGGCCTGATCATCGCGCTGGGCGCCTGGGTGCTGCGGACGGCGCTGGACGCCGCCAAGCGCATCCACGCGGCCGGCCACCGCGACATTCGCATGGCAGTCAACGTTTCGACCAACCAGTTCCGGCAGCCGGGCTTCATCGCGGAAGTAAATGCGCTCCTCGCCGACTGCGGCCTGCCGCCGGAATCGCTCGAACTGGAAGTGACGGAATCGGTTGCGGCCCTCGGCCTGGCCTTTGTCGAAGACGCCATGCTGAGGTTGCGCAACGCCGGGATTTCAGTTGCCATCGACGATTTCGGCACCGGTTACTCGTCGCTTTCCTATCTCGGCAGTCTGCCCGCGAACCGCTTGAAGATCGACCACTCCTTCATCTGGGCCATGTCATCCGGCGATTCCGGGGTCAATATTCCGAAGATGGTGATTCCGCTGGGCAGGCAGCTCAACATGAAGGTCATCGCCGAAGGCGTGGAAACCGCCGAGCAGGCGGAGTTGCTGCGGCAGATGGGATGCGACGAAGTCCAGGGCTATCTCTATGCCTGGCCGATGCCGCTGGATCAGTTGCTCGACTGGTTGCAGGCCCGCCGAGCATGATCCGCATCGCCCGCGCGAGCGCAGCGCGCCGAGCCCGGCCGAGGCGGCAAGGTCATTGGCGGGAAGCGCTTGCGGCAAACGTCGGCCTTCGAGCGAAGCGCTCATGAAGTCGCTGAAACTCAGGACCGCCCTCATCCTGTTGTTGATGTCGGCCACCGTCGGGACCTTCCTCCTCCTGGCGGCGGGCACCCTGCTTTACCGGCTGCCCCAGATTTCGGCGGAAAGCCGCGACACGGCCCGCCATGAGGCGGCGCACATGGCGGCGCTGCTCGATTTCAACCTGCGCGGGATCGAAGCGCGCATCGCGCCCGCGGTGAATTTCATGACGGTACCGCGGGGCCGGGGCGAACTTCAATCCCACCTCGACGCCATCGTCGGTGACGGAAATTTGATCACCGCCCTTTATGTGGTCGATGCCCGAGGCAGGATCGAAGCCGCCAGCCGGCTGCCGGCGGGCAAGGCACTCGCCACGAATGCCGACCTTGCCGCAAACCCGCTCTATCAACGCCTCGGACAAGCCAAAAAGGCGGTGTGGAGCGACCAATACCGCTCGCCGATCAGCCAGCAGGCTGCGGTGGGTGTCGCGCTGCCCGCCGGCGAGCGCGCCGTCATTGCGGAAATTTCCCCTGGTACCATTCTCGAGACCATGCAAAGCATCTGCCGGTGCGTCGAACACGTCGTGCTCGCGGTCAATTCCCGCGGTGAATGGCTTGCCGGCAACGTTCCGGGCTCGAACGACCGGCTGCAGCACCTGATCGGCCACCCCGCCGTCACCGCCGCGCTGCAGAACAGGCCCACCGAGGAAACCATCGAAGTGGAAGGGAAGGTTTTCTACACCGGTCATGTCGCGTCGCCACAACTGGGCTGGACGTTTATCGTCGGCGTGGCGGCCGGGATGAACAATCCGTTGGTCCGCACCACCGTTCTCCTCGTGGTCAGCGGCTTCCTGGCGGCCCTGATCGTCGGTGCCCTGCTGGCGCCCTTGCTGGCGAACCGCTTGCTGCGGCCGCTGCGTCTCCTGATTGCCTGCACCCACCGGCTGGCGGAAGGCGATTTCGGAGCACAAGTCCAGTGCCACACCCACATCGCGGAATTCAACGCCTTCTTTACCGACATCGACCGCATGGTCTCGGCCATCAAGGAACGCCAGGACGAATTGGAACGGACGGCGAACCGGCTGGAAGGCAAGGAAAACGAACTGGCGATGATCTTCAACTTCTCGCCGGTCGCAATGTCGGTCTCCGACGCGTTGAATAACTACGGGGTCATTACCGTCAACGAGGTCTGGGAAAAGCAATTCGGCCGCCGCCGGGAAGAGGTCATCGGCAAAAACGGCGCCCAGATCGGGCTTTGGGCTTCGCCTGCCGACCGCGCCGCGTTCGTCGACTGCGTCAATGCCTCGAAGGCGGTCAATGCCGTGGAAACCTACCTGCTGCACAGCGATGGGAGCCGGTTATTGTGCCGGATTTCGGGGCAGAACGTCGATGTCGGCGACCAGCGCTTCCTGATCATGGTGCAGGAAGACATCACGACCCGCCGCCGCATCGAGCAGGAAATCCGCGAACTCAACGCCGAACTCGAAGCCCGGGTGCGCCAACGCACCGAGGATCTGGCGCAGGCCAACGAGGAACTGGCCGAAACCCTCAAATCGCTGCAAACCACCCAGCGCGAACTGGTGAATTCGGAAAATCTGGCCGCGCTCGGCCGCCTCGTCGCTGGCGTCGCCCATGAACTCAACACGCCGCTCGGCAACGGCATGATGGCCGCGACCACTTTCCGGGATCAATTACGCGAGTTTCGCGCCGGTCTGGCCGGTGGCATCAAGCGCCAGGCATTTGAAGACCTACTGGAAAACGCCGATACCGCCGCCGACATCATGGTGCGCAACCTCGAACGCGGCGCCAGTCTCATCAACAACTTCAAACGCCTGGCGGTAGATCAGGCCAGCGCCCAGCGTCGCCACTTCTCGCTGGCCGAAACCGTCGATGAAACCCTGTCCATCCTGCGCCCGTCGATGAAGCGCACGCCTTATGTAATCGAAACCAACATTCCTGCCGATATCGCGTTCGACAGTTATCCCGGCGCGCTCGAACAGGTCCTGACCAATCTCATCAACAACGCCATCTCCCATGGCTTCGAGGGCCGCGACCACGGGCGCATGACACTGGCGGCCGAACGGATCGACCAGGACCGGATCCGGCTACGATTCACGGACGACGGCCACGGCATTCCGGTCGCCATGCAGCCTCACGTCTTCGAACCGTTTTTCACCAGCAAGCTCGGTCGCGGCGGCTCCGGCCTGGGGCTGCATATCTCGCGCAATGCGGTGGTGAATATGCTGGGCGGAGAGATCGTTTTCGAAAGCGTGGAAAACGAAGGAACGCGCTTCGAAATCACCCTGCCCCTGGTTGCGCCCACCAAACTGCCGCCAGCACCACCGGAAATGACAAGCGCGCGGACAATTGTGGGAAAATGATGCCCATGCGCCAGACTTTTCTTTTCGCCGCCACGCTGATCCTGCTCGCCGGGTGCGACCAGGTGAACCAGACGCTCGGCCTCGAGGACACGGCCAGGAAAGAGGCGCGTCAGGAAGCGGAGGGCCGCGCCGTCGGCGGCGGCTGCCGGCAGTCGGGGCGCGCCATCGAGGATTGCTACGCCATTTATAGCTGGCTGCCCAAGTCCGCGGTTTTTGCCGGCTGGCGCGACATGGACGCCTACATGCGCGAAAACAAGATCGAGACCATCGAACCGCAGCTTCCGCCCGCGGAACCGCCGGGCGCCCGCAAGCGTCGTCAAGCCGCGGGCGATGACGAAGCGGATACAAGGCCGATTCCCCGCGTGAAGGCGGAAAAGCCGGCGGAAAAAACCACGGAAAAGGCGGGCGAAAAAGCGCCGGAAAAACCGGCCGACAAGGCGCCGGCTGAAAAGCCCGCCGAGAAAGCACCCGCCAAGTAAGCCCGGCAAGGCGTATAATGCCGGCCCATGCCTGATCCAAATCCCGCCGAAGAAATGCCCGACGCCGAAGCGCCGGCCGCCGAAACCGCCGCCGAAATCACGTTTGCCGATCTCGGCCTGGCACCCGAGCTGCTACGCGCAGTCGCAGACGAGGGCTACACCAAGCCCACGCCGATCCAGCAGAAAGCAATTCCTCTAATTCTCGCTGGCCGCGACATCATGGGCGGCGCCCAGACCGGCACCGGCAAAACCGCCGCCTTCACGCTGCCCATCCTGCAGCGCATGCTGCCACTGGCGAGCAATAGCCCCTCTCCGGCCAAACATCCGGTGCGCGCCCTGATCCTGGCGCCGACGCGCGAACTCGCGCTCCAGGTGCACGAATCGGTCAAGACTTACAGCAAGCACGTGCCGCTGCGCTGCATGTGCGCTTTCGGCGGCGTCGATATCCGCCCGCAGATCGAGGAGTTGCGCAAAGGCGTCGAAATTCTCGTCGCCACGCCGGGGCGCCTGCTTGATCACGTCGAACAAAAGAGCGTCAGCTTCAATTCGGTTCAGGTGCTGATCCTCGACGAAGCCGACCGCATGCTCGACATGGGCTTCATTCCCGACATCAAGCGCATTCTCAACATGCTGCCGGCCGCCCGCCAGAGCCTGCTCTTCTCGGCAACGTTCTCCGAGGAAATCAAGCGCCTGGCCGATTCCATGCTGAAATCGCCCGTGCTGGTCGAAGTGGCGCAGCGCAACACGGTATCCGAAACCGTCACCCACCGCGTGCATCCGGTTTCGGAATACGGCAAGCGCGGCCTCTTGATCAAGCTCCTCAAATCCGGCGAGATCACCCAGAGCATTGTTTTCGTCCGCACCAAGCAGGGCTGCTCGCGGCTTGCCCGCGAACTTCAGCGCGCTGGCATCCGGGCTGACGCCATCCATGGAGACAAGAGCCAGCTCGAGCGCATCAAGGCGCTGGATGCCTTCAAGGCTGGCGAAATCCACTATCTCGTCGCTACCGACGTCGCCGCGCGCGGCCTCGACATCGACGATCTGCCCTACGTCATCAATTACGAACTGCCGCACGTGCCGGAGGATTACGTGCACCGCACCGGCCGCACCGGACGCGCTGGCAAGCTCGGCATCGCCATTTCGCTGGCCTGTGCGGCGGAAGTCGCCTATCTGGTGGATATCGAGAAGCTGATCAAGCGCCCGCTCGAGCAGATCGAGATTGCGGGTTTCGAACCCGAGGAAAGCTACGAATACCCGCCGGGCAACAAGAAAAAACGCAGCCCGCCGCCCGCCAAGGCTCCGCTCGCGCACAAGCCGGCGAAGCGCGCGCCGGTCGCCCCGGACGGCTTCGATTTCAGCAAGCCTTACGAGCCGCGCGGCGAAGTTCCCGATTCTCCCAAGCCGCCGCCGCAGCCGGAGGGACTGAAGCCGCGCAAGATCGTCGCCGCATTGCTCGGCGGTCTCGGCAAGAAGTAGCCGTCGACGGCGCCAGCTTCGCGCCGCAGATTCTTTCACCCCTTGACCGTTCAGGTGGGCGAACGCGGCGCCACCCGGGCTTTCGGCGCTTCGAATTCCTTGAGTTTGATGATCGCCAGCGAGCAATTGTCGCCATCGCCAGAAGCGCGCTCGCGTGCCCGCTTGAGCAGAATCTCGCACGCCTCCTTGGCCGGAAAGGCGGCAATGACGCCGCCCAATTCCGCCGCCTCGAAATAGCCCCAGAGACCATCCGAACAAAGCAGGAAGCTATCGCCGCTTTCCGGATCGCGCATCTCGCCGAAATCGATCTTCGGCACCTCGCCGCCGCCGAGCGAAGTCAGCAGCACATTGCGATAAGGATGGGTCAGCGCCTCCTCGCGCGTGATCTTGCCGCCGGCGATCAAGTGCTCGACGTAGGAATGATCTGTGGTCTGAAAAGCCATCTGATCGCCGCGGAACCAGTAAAGGCGGCTGTCGCCGCAATGGCTCCAGCTGATGCGTCCCGGCTGCATGAGCAGGATCACGGCGGTGCTGTGGGGGTCTTTTTCGTTCATGAACCGCGACATCTTGATCATGGTGTGCGCTTCGTGCAGGCTGTTTTCCAGCATGTGCTGGGGCTCGTCCTCTGTGGGCGAAAAGTGCGCGAGATTGTTGCGCGCCGTATGCACGACCTGCTCGGCTGCGAGCGAGCCGCCGGTGTGCCCCCCCATGCCGTCCGCCAGAACGGCGAGCGCCACCCCCCTGACCCGCGGATGGCCGACGATGGCCACCCGGTCCTGCTGTTCTTCCCGATCGCCCTGATGCTGTGCGAAGCAGGCGTCGATTGTTATTGGCATGCTGACCTCCCAAATTGAAGGTTAGCATGATTTTTTGGCCCGCCGGCTAGCGTCAACCCTCATGCCTGAGCATGGAAACGCTCAAGAATGACATCGGCAAACTCCGCCAGCGCATCATCATGGAGGCCGAGTTCGACCAACACCTCCTCGCGCACCCGTTCCCATTCGAGATTGGCGACCATCTGGTCCTCGTAGTACAGCTGGATCGCCATTTGCAGAATCGCTACCATGCTGCGCGACTGATGCAGCCCGATGCGGTCGATTTCATGGTGGTTGCGAATGCAATCGCAAATGAAATCCGGCAGGTTCCAGTGTTTGCCGATGAAATAGCCGACGACGCAATGGTCGGCATTGTATTTCTTGTCCTCTTCCGCCAGTTCGACCCAACGTCCCGGCTCGCTCAGCCGCATTTCCTTGCAATAAGTGCGGAACCGGCGCATCAACACCGGCACGCCGCAATCGTGGAACATGCCCGCAAGATAGGCCTGGTCGGGAAAAAGATTGCAGACGGTGATGCGATCGTCGGCAATGAGCATGGCCAGTTGGGCGATCGCGTTGGACCGCGCCCAGAAAGCCTCATAGCCGGTATGGTTCTGCTTGCTGTCGTGAAGACTGGCGACGGCGATGCCCTGTACCAGATTGAAGGTCTGGCGCACGCCCACGGCATGGAGGATCGCCTCGACCGAATCGAAGGGCTGATGCATGCGGTAGGCAGCATTGTTGCAAGCCTTGAACAGCATCGCCACCAGTCCGGGATCGCTGGTGATGATCTTTGCCAGCACCCGCACGTCGAACTGCTTCTTCAGCATCTGTTGGCGAAGTTCTTCCAATACCCGTGGCTGGGCGGGAATCATCATGCCTTGCGCGATCAGTCGCTTGGCCATGGCGGCATCGGGCACCGCCATGGTTTTCAGGGTGTCTTGTATCGATGGCCCGGCCATGATTGCTCCTTCACTGCAATATTTCGTCGATCAGCTCGATCCAGTGCCGAACCGGCACCGGGCTGCCCGCCAGGAGGTGCGTCAGGCAGCCGATATTGGCGGTGGCGATGCCCCCGGGGTCGCCCGCGGTCAGCACGGCCTGCTTGCGGGTTTTGAGCTTTTGCGACAGCTCCGGTTGCAAGAGCGAGTAGGTGCCCGCGGAGCCGCAGCAAAAGTGCGATTCGGCAACGGGCGTCAGCGCAAAGCCGGCTTCCGTCAGCAGCCGCTCGACGACGCCGCGGATCTTGAGGCCATGTTGAAGGCTGCAGGGCGAATGAAAGGCCAGCCGGCCTCGCTCGGCCCGGCGTTCAGCCAGCAACGGCCGCAGCGTCGCGGCTTCCAGCGCCAGCACCTCCGACGGATCGCGGCAAAGGGCGCTGACCCGCGCCGCCTTTTCGGCGTAGGCGCCATCGTCGCGCAGCAGATATCCATATTCCCGCACTTGAACGCCGCAACCTGACGCGGTGACGACAACGGCCTCGGCACCCGCCTGGATTTCCGGCCACCAGGCGTCGATATTGCGCCGGGCATCGTTTAATGCTTCCGCCGCATCGTCGAGATGTTGGCGCAAGGCGCCGCAGCAACCAGCGCGCGGGGCTTCGCGCAGTTCGATGCCAAGCCGGCCAAGGACGCGCGCCGTCGCCGCGTTGATGTTGGGCGCCAATGCCGGCTGAACGCAACCCGCAAGCATGAGCATCTTGCGCGGATGGGTCGCGACGGATGAACCGGCGGCTTTGCCGGTGGCCATCGCCGGTAGTTTTTCAGCAAGCGCGGTGGGGAGCAGCGGCCGCAATAGACGCCCCATCTTCGCCGCCGGCGAGAACAGCCAGCGGCGCGGGAGAAAACCGCGCAACGTGGCCCGCATCGCCGCATCCAGCGCCCGTCGCGGCGCCCGCTCAGCAACGATCTTGCGGCCGATGTCCAGCAGATGGCCGACCTTGACTCCGGACGGGCAGGTGGTCTCGCAGGCAAGGCAAGTCAGGCAGCGGTCAAGGTGCAGGCGCGTCTTCTCGGTCACCGGCCGGCCTTCGAGCGCACCCTTGATCAGGTAGATGCGCCCGCGCGGCCCGTCGAGTTCATCGCCCAGCAGCTGGTAGGTCGGACAGGTGGCATTGCAGAAGCCGCAATGCACGCATTTGCCGAGGATATCGGCGGCTTCGCGCCCTTCCGGGGTATCGCGGATGAAATCGGCGAGCTGGCTGTGCATCGCGTCAGAACTCCGCCGTCATGCGGCCAGGATTGAGGATGCCACTGGGGTCGAAGACCTTTTTCAGCCGGCGGTGCAGCGCCAGAACCGCCGGAGCCAGCGGCGCGAAAGGGCCTTCGAGGCAGCGCATCGATTCCGGCGCGCGGAAAAGCACGGCGTGCCCGCCGGCTTCGCGCGCGACGCGGCGCACCGTCTCGGCATCCGCCTCGGTGCGCAGCCAGCGCTGGCCGCCATTCCACTCCAGCGTCACCTCGCCCGGCAACGGCAAGGGGGCGACGGCTGAAGGCAGGGCGAGGCGCCACAGCACCTCGTTTTGAAAGGCCGGATGTCGGTGTTCGCGCACGTCATTCCAGAAGCCCGGCGCATCATGCGCTTCGCCACCCAGGCGGGCCTGCGCAGCCTTGACCGCTGCCGCCGCGCCCGAAAGGCGCAGTTGCAAAACGCCGTCGTGCCAGATGGAAGCCGAGAGGGGAAAAGCCTGCCCCGCCCAGCGGTTGAGCGCTTCGATGGCGGCTGCCTGATCGAGTTCGAAAGCCAAGGTGACTTCGCAAGCGGGCCGCGGCAGCAATTTCATGGTTGCTTCGGCAACGATGCCGAGCGTGCCCAGGCTGCCGACCATGAGGCGGGAAACGTCGTAGCCGGCGACGTTCTTCATCACCCGCCCGCCGAAATTGAGGATCTGCCCCCGGCCATCGACGATGCGCACGCCGAGAATGAAATCGCGGACGGCGCCGGTCTGGGCGCGGCGGGGGCCGGACAGGCCGGCGGCGATGGCACCGCCGAAAGTGGCGGCGCCGAAATGCGGCGGCTCAAAGGCCAGCATCTGGCCTTTTTCCGCAAGCAGCGCCTCGATCTCAGCAAGCGGTGTCCCGCAGCGCGCGGTGATGCAGAGTTCATCCGGGTCGTAATCGACCACACCGCGATAGCCGGAAAGATCGAGGACTTCCCCCGCCAGCAGGCCGCCGTAGAAATCCTTGCTGCCGCCGCCGCGCAGGCGCAAGGCGGTGCCACTTTCAGCTGCGGCACCAACGCGCTCGGAGAGCGCTTGCAAGCTCAGCATGCAACCTCCATGGGCACCGGCACCGCCTTGCCGGGATTGAGCAGTGCCACTTCGTCGAAGGCGAGGCGGATTCCTTGCAAGATCGCCATTTCGGCGGGAGAGAACTGCACCGCCATGTATTCGAGCTTTTCCACGCCAACGCCGTGTTCGCCGGTAATGGCGCCGCCGCAGGCGACCGTTTTTTCCAGGATTTCGCCACCGAAAGCCATGGCGCGCTCCCACTCGCCCGGTTCGCGGCTGTCGAAGAGGATGAGCGGGTGCAGGTTGCCGTCGCCGGCGTGAAAGACGTTGATGCAGGGCAACCCGTACTTTTTGGTCATGCCCTCGATCGCCGCCAGCATTTCCGCCAGGCGCTTGCGGGGGATGCTGCCGTCGAGGCAGTAGTAATCGGGCTTGATGGCACTGACCGCGGGGAAGGCAGCCTTGCGCCCGGCCCACAATTCCTGGCGCTCGGCTTCGGATGTGGAAACGCGCACCTGCAAGGCACCGCAAGCCGCGAAAACCCGGCTGGCGGCGTCGATGTCGGCATCCACTTCCTCGGGCGTGCCATCCACCTCGCACAAGAGCACGGCCTCGGCTTCCGGGTCGTAGCCGGCGTCGATGTAGCGCGAGACGGCGCGAACGGTCGCCTTGTCCATCAATTCCAACCCGGAAGGGATGATGCCGGCGGCGAAGATCGCCGCCACGGCCGCCCCGGCGGAACTGATGTCGCCGAACGATGCCAGGGCCACCCGCGCCGCAGCCGGCTTGGGAAGCAGGCGGACGGTCACTTCCGTGATCACGGCGAGGGTGCCTTCCGAACCATTCATCAACGCCAGGAGGTCGTAGCCCGGCGAATCCGGCGCTTCGAGCCCGATTTCCAAGACCTCGCCCTCGCAGGTCAGGGCGCGCACCCGCAACACGTGATGCACGGTGAGGCCGTACTTGACGCAATGGATGCCGCCGGCGTTTTCCGCCACGTTGCCACCCAGCGTGCAAACGATTTGCGATGATGGATCGGGTGCGAAGTAAAGCCCATGGGGCGCCGCGGCGTCGGAAACCGATTGATTGGTCGCGCCGGATTGCGCCACCACCAGTCGGGCCGCGGGGTCGACACGCAGGATGCGATTGAGCTTGGCCAGCGACAGGACGACCCCGGCCGCGTGCGGCATGGCGCCGCCGGACAGGCCGGTTCCCGCGCCCCGCGATACCACCGGCACGCCCAGCAGATGGCAGATGCGCAGCACGTCGCGCACCTGCTCCTCCGTTTCCGGGAGGCACACGGCGAGCGGCATGGTGGTATGGGCGGCGAGCGCATCGCACTCGTACGGTCGGAGGTCTTCCTCCTCGGACAGGAGGCCGCCGCGCGGCAACGCGGCCGCCAAGGCGGCGATGAGATGCGGTGAAGCGCGGACTGGAACGGGCGGTGACGCTGACATCCCCGAATTTTAATCCGGCGCCAGCAAGAGTTGGCCGCGATTCGCGTCCTTTTTGAATCTACCGTCCGCTCGGACCGAATAGCGGCGCGCTGCGACTTGGAATGGGGATGGCGCGGGCCGGGAGGGGCGCGCTTCGGCTGATTCAACGCCGTCGAGGGCCCGCCGCTATCCTATGCAGGGAAAGGGCGGGCACGTGGGCGATTCAACGCCCACCAGGCGGTTAAATCGCCTGCACCGAGCGGCGGCGGCCAGCTTGTTCGAGCCGCTCCTTTTCCGCCAGGACCTTGGCGGCGTAACCTTGCTCGGGATCGTCGGAAGCGCCGGCGAATTGCTGCAGCCCGCCATTGATCCCGCCGCGGCGGATGTATTCATGCAGCGCCTGGGCACCCACCTGGACATTGATGACGGGGTCGAAGAAGGGCAGCTTGCCGGCATCGGCGGGCAGCTTTTCCTTATGGAAACGGGGAATCACCTGCATCAGCCCTTGAGCGCCCATTTCGCTTTCGGCGAAGGGATTGAAGCGCGATTCGATGGCAATGACGGCGACGATCAGCAGGGGATCGAGACCCAGTTCGGCAGCGTTGCTCTGGGCGGCTTCGAAAATGGGCTGCAGGGCGGCGGAGGAAACCCGGTAGCGGCGAGCGGCGTAATCGAGGGCCGCCTGCATGCGGGGCGTCAAGCGTTCTTCCGGCGCTTCCGGCTTGGTCAGTGCGACCGGTTCGGTCGCCGCGATGGTCAAGCCATCGCCGAAATCCTGCGCGGCCACGACGGGGTAGCGGGCGGCAATTGCCATGAGCGCGACGCCGGCGATCAAAACGATGACCGGGAGAAATGAAAACGCCGCGGCGCCGGTGCGGCCAAGTACGGAATGTTGGGGGGCAATGTCAGACATGCTCTCTCCTTCACTGTTGCCGTCACGCGGTTCTGCAGGTGCGCAACGGGCGGTTACGGGGGATGCAATTTCGAATAAGCGATGCATTGGACATAATGCTTATTGCAATGCAGCGGACGGCATTCTATGCGGCCGGTCGCCATTTGTCAATCCATCGGCAAGGACCACCATTTCTTATCCCATTGAATGGAATGGTTTTTATAAATACCAACGGGATGTCAAAGCGCGGGAAAGCAAGCTATAGCGTTACTTGACGTCAACGTCATGGTGCACTGCGGCACGAAAAAATTAGGCCCTTCGTCATAGGTTTTTTGCGCCCGCCCAAGGCGCTTTTTTCCACTCCAGGCATGCCATGGTGTCGCCGCTGGGACGATATTCGCACCCGACCCAGCCGGGGTATTCCAGCCGCTCGAGCGTCGCAAAAATCGCCGCGAAGTCGATGTCGCCCGTTCCCGGCTCATGCCGGCCGGGGCTGTCGGCGATTTGAACGTGGCCGATGCGCGGGAGAGGTTGCGCAATGATTCGCGGCACGTCGCAATCCATCACCGTCGCGTGATAGACATCCAGCTGCACGGCCACGTTCGGCCGGTCGATCTCGTCCAGCAATGCAAAAGCCTTGGTCGGGGTATCGAGCCAATAGCCCGGCATGTCGATGCGGCTATTGATCGGCTCGATCAGGATCTGGGCACCGAGCGGCGCGAAGCGTTCGGCGGCGTAGCGGAGGTTGGCGACAAAGCGCGCCCGCGTCCGCTCCTCCGGTTCCTCCGAGGGCCGCAAGCCGGCAAGGCAATGCACGCGGCGGCAGTCCAGTGCTGCCGCATACCGCAGCGCCTGGGCGACGGATGCCTGAAAATCGGCCTCGCGCCCGGCCAAACAGGCCAACCCGCGTTCGCCACCGGCCCAATCGCCCGCCGGGAGATTGAAAAGCACCATTTCCCGCCCGGCCTGGCGCAAGCATTGCGCCACCTGCTCCGGAGCATGCTCGTAAGGCGACATGAATTCGACCCCCCGAAAGCCGGCGCGCGCTGCGCAATCGAAACGCCGCATGAAGGGAACTTCGGTGAACAAAAAGCTCAAATTGGCGCAGTACTTCGGCATTTGCGGACGGAAAGAGCCGGTAAAGCCGGGAGTTTATAATGCGCCCACCTCATCGGAGAACATGACATGCCCAATCGCCTCACCAAGATCGTCACCCGCACCGGCGATGCCGGCACCACCGGCCTCGGCGACGGAAGCCGAGTCGGCAAGGACAGCCTGCGGATCGATGCGATGGGCGAAGTGGATGAATTGAATTCAACCCTCGGCGTATTGCTCTGCGAGAGCATGCCGGAAGCGATCACCGAAGCATTGTTCAGCGTCCAGCACGATCTTTTCGATCTCGGCGGCGAGCTCTGCCTGCCCGGCATGAACGTATTGCAGGACGCCCAGGTGGTGCGGCTCGAACAACTGGCGGAACAATTCAACGCCGGCGTGCCGCCGCTCAAGGAATTCATTCTGCCTGGCGGAACGCGCGCCGCGGCGCTGGCGCATCTTTGCCGCACCGTCTGTCGCCGCGCCGAGCGCGCCGTGGTGCGGCTGGCCGGCGAGGCGCCGGTTTCAGAGCCCGCCCGGCGTTATCTCAACCGCCTTTCCGACCTGCTTTTTATTCTGGGCCGCGCCCTCAACCGCGCCGGCGGCCGTGAGGACGTGCTCTGGCAGAAGGCGCGCAACGCCGGGGGCTAGAGCCTGTTCACATTCGGCGGGCAGATCGCGCTGAACGGGTAGGCAAGGTTGGCCTTTACGAAGAAGCACGGACCAGGCGGCGCGCCTTCACCCCCGCCGCGAGCCGGTCGAGCGCAGCCATGCTGTCGTCCCAGCCGAGACAGGCGTCGGTGATGCTCTTGCCGTATTCGAGCGCCTGTTCGGGCATGAGGTCCTGGCGCCCTTCGACCAGGTGCGACTCGATCATGACGCCGACGATGCGCTCGTCGCCAGCGGCGAGCTGGCCGCAGACATCGGCGCAAACGTCCATCTGCTTCTTGAACTGCTTGCTGCTGTTGCCGTGCGAAAAGTCGATCATGAGCCTGGCCGCCAGCCCGGCGGAGGCGATTTCCTTGCAGGCGGCGTCGACATAGGAGGCCGCGAAATTCGGCTCCTTGCCGCCGCGCAGGATGACGTGACAATCCTCGTTGCCGACGGTCGAGACGATGGCGGTGTGCCCGAGCTTGGTGACGGAAAGGAAGTGGTGCGGCGCCTGCGCCGCCCGAATGGCGTCGATGGCGATGCGCAGGTTGCCGTCGGTGCCGTTCTTGAAGCCGACCGGGCAGGAAAGCCCCGAAGCCAGCTCGCGATGCACCTGCGACTCGGTCGTCCGCGCGCCGATGGCGCCCCAGGAAATGAGGTCGGCGGTGTATTGCGGCGTGATGGTGTCGAGAAACTCCGTCGCGCAGGGCAGGTCCAATTCGTTGATCTCGAGCAGGATGCGCCGCGCCAGCCGCACGCCTTCGTTGATGCGGAAGCTGCCATCGAGGCGCGGATCGTTGATCAACCCCTTCCAGCCGACGGTGGTGCGCGGCTTTTCGAAGTACACCCGCATCAGCACGATCAATTCGTTGGCATGGTGTTGTGCCGCCTTGGCGAGGCGACCGGCGTAATCCATGGCGGCGTCGAAGTCGTGGATCGAGCAGGGGCCGATCACCACCAGCAGGCGATCATCGGCGCCATGCAGGATGCGGTGGATGCCCTGGCGGGCGCGGCTGGTGGTTTGCGCCGCGCGGTTGCTGGTCGGATACTCGCGGAAGACATGCGCCGGCGGAACCAGTTCCTTGATTTCGCGGATGCGCAGGTCGTCGGTGTTGGGTTTGCCCGTTGAGGAGTTGGTCGGCTTCATGCTGGCCCGTTATGCTGGAGAATCGGTCATTGTACCGGATGCCCATGGAAGAATTCGACCGCCCACCTTCGCCCGAATTACCGGCGCAGCCCATCAAGGGGCGCGGCGCGGCGGAGAATGTCGCCCATCGTTTCTCGTCCACCACTCGTCAGGCGGAGGACGACGGCTGGTGGCGGGACGACCCCGATGCGCCGCGCACCGAACTGCTGGTCGATACCGCCAAGACCATCATTGCCCGCAACGACTCGCCCGACATTCCGTTTTCGCAGTCGATCAACCCGTATCGCGGCTGCGAACATGGCTGCATCTACTGCTACGCCCGCCCGACGCACGCCTATCTAGGGCTCTCGCCCGGCCTCGATTTCGAAACCCGCATCTTCCATAAGCCGGATGCCGCCGAGCGCCTGCGCGAGGAGCTGGCCAAACCCGGCTACCAATGCCGAACCATCGCCTTGGGCACGGCGACCGACGCCTATCAACCCTACGAGCGCAAACTCGGGCTGACGAGAGCCCTGCTCGAAGTGCTGCTGGAGACGCGGCACCCGGTTTCAGTGGTGACAAAGTCGGCGCTGGTGGTGCGCGACCTCGATCTCTGGCAGCAACTTGCCAGACAACATCTGTGCACCGTCTATTTTTCGCTTACCGGCCTGGACAACACACTGTCGCGCCGCTTGGAACCGCGCGCCAGCGCACCGAAAGCCCGGCTGGAAGCGATGCGCCAACTGGCCGAAGCCGGCGTGCCGGTCTCGGCGCTGCTGGCGCCGCTGATCCCAGGGCTCAACGACCACGAGATGGAAAAACTGCTCGCCGCCGCCAAGGAACACGGCGCCTCTTCGGCCGACTACACCCTGCTCCGCCTGCCTTTCGAGGTTGCCGGACTCTTCCAGGAGTGGCTGGCCCAGCATGTGCCGGAGAAAGAAGCGCGGGTGATGGGGATTTTGCGGGATTTGCGCAGCGGCAAGACCAACGATCCGGATTTCGGCAGCCGCATGCGGGGAACGGGCAATTACGCGGCGCTCATCCGGCAGCGCTTCGATCTCGCCTGCCGGCGGCTGCAACTGCCGCGCCGCGAGGAAAAGCTCGACACCACGCAATTTACGCCACCGGCCAAGACGCTGAAAGAAACGCCAAGGCGGCGCGCCGACGAACGCCAACTCGACCTTTTCTGAGCACCAATGCGAATGCCCGGCCGGCGCCGAAACGCGACCCCGGAGCGATGATGTGCAGTTAAGGGAAGCGCGGCGTCAACGGACGCCGTGATCGTGCAGAAATTTCCCGAGCGCCCGATCGGTGCCACCGATGTGGTGGCCGAGCCAGTCTTTCATCACCCGCAGCGTTTCGATGGCCGGCGTCAGTCCGCCTTCTTCCGCCTTCTGCATCAAGGTGAAGGTCTGGTGCCGGAAATCGTCGTGTTCCTTGCGATGCTCGGCCATGTGGGGGTAATTCTTGGCCGCCATCAGGGCTTCCTCGTAGCTGCAATGCGTTTGCGCATAGCGCGTGAGGTCACGGCAGATGCCGCCCAGCACTTCCTCGCCGTGCCCATCCTGCAGCGCGTCGTACAGGGCATTGAGCAGCTTCACCATTTCCCGATGCTGGGCATCGATGCTGGGGACGCCGATCGAGAACCGATCGTCCCAATCCTGCAAGACCATGATTGCTGTCTCCCTTTATGACAAATAGAGTTGAGGCCGAAAAAGGAGCTTATGCCCGTTTATCAGCCTTCGCTCTGATTTATCTCAAAGATTTCCGCTTTACCCGGGAGCGGCGGATCGGCGGGCTAACCCGTCCCACCCACGGTCAATCCATCGATCCGCAGTGTCGGCTGGCCGACGCCGACCGGCACGCTCTGGCCTTCCTTGCCGCAGGTGCCGACCCCGGCGTCGAGCTTCAAGTCGTTGCCGATCATGGAAACGCGGGTCAGCGCGTCCGGACCGTTGCCGATCAGGGTGGCGCCCTTGATCGGCGTCGTGATCTTGCCGTCCTCGATGAGGTAGGCCTCGCTCATGGAGAACACAAACTTGCCGTTGGTGATGTCAACCTGCCCTCCGCCGAAATTGGCGGCGTAGATGCCCTTCTTTACCGAGCGGACGATCTCCTCTGGGTCGCGCTCGCCGGCCAGCATGGAGGTGTTGGTCATGCGCGGCAGCGGCAGGTGGGCGAAGGATTCACGCCGGCCGTTGCCGGTGGGTTCGACGCCGGTGAGGCGGGCATTGAGCGCATACTGCAAGTAGCCGAGCAGCATGCCGTCCTCGATAAGCACCGTGCGTTGGGTCGGATTGCCTTCGTCGTCGATGTTGAGCGAGCCGCGACGCTCGTCGATGGTGCCGTCGTCGACCACCGTCACGCCGGGCGCCGCGACACGCTGGCCGACACGTCCGGTGAAGGCGGAACTGCCCTTGCGATTGAAGTCGCCCTCCAGCCCGTGGCCGACCGCCTCATGCAGCAGGATGCCGGGCCAACCCGGGCCGAGCACCACCGTCATCTGGCCGGCGGGCGCCGGTGCGGCGTCGAGATTGACGGTCGCCTGATGCACCGCCTCGCGGGCATAGCGATCGAGAATCTCATCGGTGAAATAGGCGTAGTCGAAGCGGCCGCCACCACCGGCGCCGCCCTGCTCACGCCGGCCCTTGTCTTCGACGATAACGGAAACCGAGAGGCGGACCAGCGGCCGCACATCCGCCGCCAGCCGGCCATCGGAGCCGGCTACCAACATAACCTCGAATTCGCCGGCGAGCGATGCCATCACCTGGACCACGCGCGGATCGACCGCGCGGGCAAAGTTTTCCAGCCGTTCCAGCAGCTTGACCTTGGCCTCTGCCGGCAGCGACACCAGCGGGTCCTGCGGCAAATAGAGCCGGTGCGCCAGGGCGGAGCTCGCGCGCAAGACCGGCAGGCCGCCATCCTGGCCGACTGCCGCAATGGCGCGCACGGCGCCGGCGGCATCGCCCAGTGCCGCCAGACTGATATCGTCGGAATAGGCGAAGGCGGTTTTCTCGCCGGAGACCGCGCGGACACCGACCCCCTGGTCGATGCTGAAGCTGCCCGACTTGACGATGCCTTCGTCCAGGCTCCAGGCCTCGGAACGGCAATACTGGAAATAAAGATCGGCGTAATCGACGCTATGCGACATGATGCGGCCGAAAGTCCGCGCCAGTTCCTGCTCCGCCAGGTCGAAAGGGGCGAGCAGCAGGGAATGGGCTTGCGCCAGGGCGCTGGATTGATTCATAAATGCTCCAAAAACTTGATTGACGCGGACGCTGGACGTAGCGCCGTCCGCGCTCATGATGGCGAACCCGGTATCTGGCCTCAAAGGCGGCGATGCGTCAACGCCGGCAGGCTTTGGCGGACCTGTGCGATTCGGGCATGATCGAGATCGGCGACGACGATTCCCGGTCCTTTATCGCGCCGACCGAGGATTTCGCCCCAGGGATCGACGATCATACTGTTGCCGTGGGTGAGGCGGCCGCTTTCATGGCGCCCACCCTGTCCGACCGCCAGCACATAGCACTGGTTCTCGATGGCGCGGGCGCGCAAGAGAATTTCCCAGTGCGCCCGCCCGGTGATTTCGGTGAAGGCCGCCGGCACCAGAATGAGATCGACCGGCGCCAATGTCCGGTAAAGCTCGGGGAAGCGCAGATCGTAGCAGATGGAGAGCGCCATCCGGCCAAAGGGCGTGTCGATCGCCAGCGGCAGGTTGCCCGGCTCGATGGCGGCGGCTTCGTCGTAGTGCTCGTCGCCGCTGGTAAAGCCGAAGAGATGAATCTTGTCGTAGCGGGCGACGCAACGACCGTCGGGCGTATAGACGAGGCTGGAATTGCGCACCTTGTTCGCCGCGCCGGCCACCAGGGGCGTCGAGCCCGCCACCAGCCAGATGCCATGGTGTCTGGCGGTGGCGACCAGCCATTCCTGCACCGGCCCGACGCCGGGCTCCTCGCGCGCCGCCAGGCGCTCGGCGTCGCTGGCGCCGATGATGGAAAAATACTCCGGCAGCACGGCGAGCCCGGCGCCCTGCGCCACCGCTTCCTCGACCAGTTCGCCGGCACGCGCGAGATTGTCCGCCACGCGGGGGCCGGAAATCATCTGCAGCGCAGCGATCCGGATGTTTTGCTTCATTTCGGTTTCGTTCAAGGCTTGCTGCCCGGGGACATGGATTCGCCGCCGGGAACCGCGGGCGGCGCCTGAGCGCCGACTTTCTCGACTTTCGGATCGGCCCAACTGCCCGTCACCCGGTATTGGAAGGCGAACATCCGGTCGAGCGGATTTTGGAGAATCTTGTTGGCGACGTAGGCCGCGGCGCCGACGATGGGGTGCGCCAGCGCCACGGCGCCGACTGCCGCCAGTCCACCCATTTCGGGCTGCACGGTTACCGTCAGGTTTTGCGTTTCCTGCTTGAGGTCGGCCTCGCCCTTCATCAGGATGCGGGCCGCTGGCGCGTTGATCTTGAGGTCATCGACGGTGCGCATGATGCCTTTATTGACGGCCAGTTTGGCGTCGATGCTGTCGAACGCCATTCCCTCGGTAAAAATGTCGCGGAAATCGAGACTCAGGCGGCGAGGGATGGATTGCAGCGAAATCAGGCCGAGCAGCTTGCCCAGGCCGGGCTCCAATTTGGCGAACTGGCCCTTCTGCGCCGCCACGTTGAAGGTGCCGCTGAGCGAGGGGTAATGGATGGTCGTCAGCGGCCCGTCCCAGGCTAGGTCGCCCTTCAGCGTCGCGGTGCCGCGCCGCACGGCGCCGGCATAGCCAAGGCGTTCGAGCAGTTTGCCGATGTCGTGGGCGACCAGTTCGAAATCGAGATGGGTGCGATGCCCGCCGCGCGAGCGCCAGACGCCGGTGCCCTTGAGGCCGCCATCCGGATTTTGCAGCGACAAATTGTCCAGGTGCCAGGCGCCGCCAGCGTTGTGCGCCTTCGCTTCGAGCCGGCCCAAACGCTTGGCGCCGAGGGCGAAATCGGCGACGCGCACGTCCAGTCCGGGCAGGCTGTCCATGAGTTCGCCGACGGTATCTTTTCCCCCGCTGTCGGCGCTGCCTGCGGCGCTCGCCGCCTCTTCGGCGGGAACGATCAGGCGCTTCAAATCGGCCCGCACGGTGCCGTTGCCGCCGGCCTGCAAGAACAGGTCGCCCACCGCCTCGCGCGCGTTCACGGCGATTTGCCAGCCGCCCTCGCGACCGGTGGCATTGAGATTGACGTCATTGAAATCCCGACCGAAAAGACGCAGCACCGGCGTCTTGAGGGCGATCTGGGTCAAGGGTGGCGCCGCCGCGCCGGCCTTTGCACCGCTGCCCGGCGTGCCGGAAGCCGCGGTCGGAGGCGACAGGCGCCGCCAGAAATCGCCATCCAGCTTCGCCACATTGGCGACGACGGCCACCCCTTGCGTCGGCATTGCCGGAGAGGTCGCGCCGATGCCGACGCTGCCACGCTCGAGGCGCATGGCGCCGGCGTCTTCCCGGCGCACCAGCACGGCATGGGCAAGGTTTCCCAAGGCGATTTTCACCTGATCTCGTCCCGCCTTGTCGGGCGACGGCAGCGACGCCTTCTCGAAGCGCAGCGGCAATGCCGCCGTGGCCGTCTTGTTGAATGGCTCCGGCAAGCTCGAGGAGATACCGACGAGACTGGATTCAATAACGAAGTCGGTCGTTTTCTTCCGTACCCGCACCTCACCCTTCCAGGTCGTGCTGCCGGCAAGGTAATCGAATACCGGCGAATCGAGCGCCTTGCGCAGATCGCGGGCAACGGCGCCGCCGGACATCGCCACCACGACGCCCGCCTTCTCGTCCTTGATGCTGAGGCGCATGGGCGCGCCGAGGACATTGCCGGTGATTTCGTTGGCGCTGACCGTCTTTTCCGTGAATTCGATGCGCCCATTGACCTGATGGACCGGCGGCAATCCGGTCACCGCCGTCACCTGATTATTGAGGAACTGGTATTCGCCCTTGATGCGGGAATCATCGAGATGCATCAGCGGCATTTCGAGGCGCAAGGCCAGTTTGCCGGCGCCCACCGCTCGCATGTCGTCGGTCATGCGGTTGATCTTTTCGGCCACCGGGCTCTTGTCGATGAAGCGCAAGAACTCGGCGGTCGGCCCTTCGGCCTGGCCATTGATCAGCAGCATTTCACCGTTGGGGGCGTCGAAAAGCGGGATTTCCGCCACCACCGGCCCGATCTGCGTTCCCAGGATGCTGCCTTTGCTGGCCTGGACGCGCATGCCGGCGCCAAAGCTCATGTCGGCATCGACCGCGTCGATTGCCGGCCACCCGGGCGCGTAATCGATGCGGACGTCCTTGGCCTTGGCGGTGATGAGGAATTCGCCCTTGTCCTTTTGCTTGTCGGCGAAGGGGAAGCCCCGCAGGTCGCCTCGCAATGCGAGCTTGGCGTCGCTCGCGCTTCCCGAGACGAGGGCACGCTTCAACCAGCTTCGGACATCTGCATTGATCACCTTCGGCATGTAACGCCAGACGGCGCGGGCATCGGCGCGCGACAGGTCCGCCGCCAGGTCGATCACCCCCGGCCCATCGCCGGTGAAACGATAGCTGCCATGGGCGGAACCCGCGGCGTCCGGGCTGGCGAACTCGACGCGCTCCAGCCGCGTGTCGATGACCTTGCCGTCGATTTTCCAGTTGGCCTTGGCCTTGAGGCTGGAAAGCGGCACTCGCGACTCGGGGAACACGGCGGGCAGATCGAGGCTGGCGTTTTTGCTGTCGAGCACCAGGCTGCCGCTTTTCTCGCTGGCCTGGACTTCGCCCGAAAGCCCTTCGCCGCCGGGGAAATAGCCGGCGGCGCGCACCCCCAGGCGATCGAACTTGGCATGGAGGCTGTAATGCTTGAGGCGCTGATCGCCTTCGGTTTCCCAGCCGGCGGAAAAATCGTTGATGCGGCCGCGCGGCTGGTGAATGCCGAGCAGTTCCCGGCTGCGCGCATCGAGCGGCAGGAAGCTCGCCAGACGTTCGAGCGCGCCGAGATCGACAAAACTGGCGGTGGCGCTGCCCGAGAAATTGCCATCCTTGAAGCGCCGCCATTCGAGATGAAAGTCGGTGGGCGGGACGCGAATGCCATCCGCCGTCGCCAACTCAAGCTTGTTGCCGGCGAATTTCCACGCATCCGGCCGGTATTCGCCCGTGATCCGGCCGCGCATGCTTGCCAGCGCCAACTGCGGCACTTCCTTGCCGAGATTGACGCGCACATCCTCGAGGGCCAGATCAGCGGTGGCGCTGCCGCGATCCTTGTGCCACTCGCCCCAGGCGCGCACGGCACCGCGTCCCTGCTGCATCCGCACCGGATAATCGACCCAGGCGCGCCAACCGGCGAGGTCGGCGTAATCCAGTTCGGCGAAGACCTTGCCTGACAAGGCTTCGATCCCCTGGGTCGGGTCGCCACGGACATCGCCGCGGATATCGAGGCGCGCCGCCAGATTGGCGGGCGGTACTGCGGTGATGCCGAAGCGATGCCGGTTGCCACGGTTGTCGAGGCCGAATTGCAGCGCCTCGAGCACCAGCTGCGGCGCCTGGCGCTTGGCGTCGTCCCAGACGATGGTCGCATCGCGGATGCGGATGCGGCGCTGATCGAAGAACCACTGCATGAGCCGGGGATCGGCCTCGCCGCCATCGTCCGCTTCGAAGCCGGCGACGGTGATGCGGCCGACTGGATTGCGCCGGATGTGGAGCACCGGCCCATCGATGGCGAACAACGCCAGGATGGGCTTGAAGCGCCACAGGGTATGCCAGGAGAGCACGCCTTCGACGCGCTCGAAGGCGAGCGCCGGCTTGCCCTGGCGGTCCGCCAGGTGAACGCCGGTGAGCACCAGGCGCGGGTTGATGCCCTCCCAGCTCGCCTCGATGCGCTCGATCGTGACTGGCAACCCGACCGTGCGGCTGGCGTATTGCTCGATTTCGGCTTGATGGCTTGCGACTTGCGGCAGCACCGCGTAACGCAGGGTGAGAATGAGGATGACGAAGACGAAGTAGAGCGCAAGACCAAGCACGCCCGCCCAGCGCACGGCGCGTCGCACTCCAGGCACGGCCAGTGCCCGCCAAACCCAACGGAAGCGGCGGGCCAGCGCGGCGCGCGCCTCGGCCCTATCCAAAATATCTCCGCTTTTGCCGAAATGGTCGCAAGCTCACTACAATCGTCCAATACGCGAAAATATCGATTTTACTTAGAAAGTCCTGTAGTACGTCGGAGAGAAACACGAAGTAACAACAATGTTCCCGTCTCGCGAGCGGCAAGTGCGGGGCATTTTCACCGCTTTCAGGCCTCAAACCGGCTATCAACCTGACATTCGAGATTCATGAACCCAACTCCGGATTCCCGCTGGCAACCCGCTTTCGATCTCAGCCGCTTCCTGCGCTCCCTTCTCGACTGCCACCCGGAGCTGGTTCCGGAATTGGCCCGCACCTGGGAAGCGCCGGTCAGCGCCGAGCAGCTCGACGCCGGCCTCTCGCCGGAGCCGGCGGACGAGGAAGCGTTGAAGACCGCCCTGCGCCGCTTGCGCCAGCGCACCCTGGCCCATCTCGCCCTGCGCGACCTTGCCGGCAATGCGCCGCTGGAGGAAATCACCGAGGGCATGACCCTGCTCGCCGATGTGACCACCAACTTCGCGCTCCACTGGCATCATCGCCGTCTCGCGGCCCAGTATGGCGAACCGCTCGATGCCCAGGGCCGACCGCAGCGGCTGATGGTGATCGGCATGGGCAAGCTCGGCGGGCGCGAATTGAACGTCTCCTCGGACGTCGATTACATTTTCGTCTATCCCGAGGACGGCGAAACCGCCGGGCCCAAGCGCATCGACAACTTCGATTTCTTCTCGCGCCTGGGCAAGCGCCTGATCTCGGCGCTGGGCGACATCACCGCCGACGGCCAGGTGTTCCGCGTCGACATGCGGCTGCGGCCGAATGGCGATTCCGGCCCGTTGGTGTGCTCGCTCGATGCCCTGGAAAACTATTTCGTCACTCAGGGCCGCGAATGGGAGCGCTACGCCTGGATCAAGGCGCGCACCATGAACGCCGGCGAGAACTTGCAGGAAGAGTGGGTGCTCGCCATGCAGCGCATCGGCCGCCCCTTCGTCTTCCGCAAATACCTCGACTTCGGCGCCATCAACGCCATGCGCGACCTGCACGCCCAGATCCGGCGCGAGGTGGCGCGCAAGGACATGGCCGATCACGTCAAGCTCGGCCCGGGCGGCATCCGCGAAATCGAATTCATCGCCCAGGTTTTCCAGCTCATCCGCGGCGGACGCGACATGGCGCTGCAGGCGCGGCCGACGCTCACCGTCCTCAAGCTCCTGGTCGAACGCCGCCATATGCCGGCGGAAACGGAAGCCGAACTGCGCGACGCCTACATCTTCCTGCGCCGGCTGGAACACCGTCTGCAGTGGGTCGACGACCAGCAGACGCACCGGCTGCCCGAAGGCGAGGCCGAGCGGGCGGCGATCGCCGCTTCCATGGGCTTCCCGGATTGGCCGGCGATGCTGCAGGTGCTGGATGCCCATCGCGAACGCGTCAGCCAGCACTTCGAGCGTGTCTTCTCCGACCCCGAGGAAGGTGGCCATCCGCTCACCGGGCTCTGGCTCGGGCAGCTCGACCAGGACACCGCCTTATCCACCCTCTTCGCCTACGGCATGCGCCGGCCGGTCGATGCCATCGCCCAGCTCGAGGCCTTGCGCAGTTCCAGCCGCTACAAGCAATTGCCCGCCGCCAACCGCGAGCGTCTCGACGCCGTCGGGCCGCGCCTGATCGAAGCCGCCTCGGCCACGCCCGACCCGGACGCCACCCTGGCGCGCGGCCTCCAGTTCCTCGAGGCGATCAGCCGGCGTGGGGCGTATCTGGCGCTCCTGCAGCAATACCCGGTGGCGCTGAAGCGCGTTGCCGACCTGGTCGGCGCCTCCTCGTGGGCATCCGAATACCTCACCCTCCACCCCTTGCTGCTGGACGAGCTGCTCGATTACGGGCTCTTCGAAATCGCCACCGACTGGACGCGTTTCCGCCAGGAATTGCAGCGCAGTCTCGCCGACCACGCCGGCGACGCCGAGCGGGAAATGGACATCCTGCGCGAGATGCATCATGCCCAGGTCTTCCGTCTGCTGGCACAGGACCTGGCCGGGCTGCTCACCATCGAGCGCATTTCCGACCACCTCACCGAACTGGCCGACATCATGGTCGAGGCCTCAATCGGCTTGGTCTGGCGAAAGATCAAGAACCGGCACCGCGACGATCCCAAGTTCGCGGTCATCGGCTATGGCAAGCTGGGCGGCAAGGAACTCGGCTACGGCTCCGACCTCGACCTCGTCTATCTCTACGACGATGATGCTCAGGACGCGCAGGAAATCTACAGCCGCCTCGGGCAGCGCATCAACACCTGGCTGTCGAGCCAGACTTCGGCCGGCATTCTCTTCGAAACCGACGTGCGGCTGCGCCCGAATGGCGATTCCGGTTTGCTCACGGTCTCGGTCGAATCCTTCCGCGACTATCAGCTCCACCATGCTTGGCCGTGGGAGCATCAGGCGCTCACCCGCGCCCGTTTCTGCGCTGGCGACGCAGAAGTCGGCAAGCGCTTCGAGGCGGTGCGCTGCGAAATCCTCTGCCAGGCGCGCGACTTGGTCAAATTGCGCGAGGACGTGCTTGCCATGCGCCAGAGAATGCTCGACGCCCACGCCTCGAAAAGCGCTACCCATTTCGATCTCAAGCAGGATCCGGGCGGCATCATCGACGTCGAGTTCATCGTCCAGTACCTCGTGCTCGGCCACGCCGCCCGCCACCCGCACCTGACCGGCAATCTGGGCAATATCGCCCTGCTCGCCATGGCGGCGGAAATCGGCCTCATCCCGATGGCCGAAGCCGATGCCACCCGCGTTGCCTATCGCGAATACCGGCGCCGTCAGCACCTGAGCCGCCTCAATGCCAACCCTGCCGCGCTGGTGCCCCGCGATGCCATCCAGGAGCACATCGACGCCGTGCGCCGCCTGTGGGAAAGCGTGTTCGGATAGGTCTATACTGCAATGCGCTGTTCATCGCCCCGCCAGTTTTGGCGCCCATCCCATCCGAGGAGATCGACACAATGAAAAAAAACCTTCACGCATTTTCCGCCATCGCCCTGCTGGGCGCGCTGGCCGCCGCGCCCGCGCTCGCCGCCGTATCGGTCGATAAATTGACGCTGACGCCGGCCGCCAACGCGCGCGTCGGCGACAAGGTCGTCGCCCAGATCGACTTCGCCGGCGACAACGACAGCATGTGCGGACTCGAGGTGGAATTCGGCGATGGCACCCGCCAAACCTTCAAGATCAAGCCAGAAACCAAACTGCCCATCGTCGTCGAACACGTCTATAAGGCCGCCGGCGAAATGAAGGTGCGCGCCGCCGGCAATCGCGTCGAAAACGCGCTTTCTTGCACCGGCAAACAAATCGTCACGTACAAGGTCGCCGCCGCCCCGGCATCTGCCGTCGCCGCGGCCAAGCCCGCAACCGCCTGCCCGGCCGACTGGACGCTGAAAGGCAAGGCAGCCAAGGACGGCAGCTTCACTTGCGTCCCCAAGAAGGGTGTCAAGTCGCCGCAAAAGCCGCAGCAGCCGATCGCCTGCCCGGCCGGCACCAGCTACTTCACCAAGGGCAAGACGCTGGGCTGCGAAAAGGGCTGACGCCGCGCTCCCTTGATGAACAGGAGGCCCGCGCTGCGGGCCTGAGGTGCCTTGAGAAGCCGAGGCTCGCGTTAAATGGCGGGAAAGCGGAAATATCTCGATTTAACGTGCGAAAGCGCGACAAACTAAGTCTGCGAGACTGATCCAAACATGCTGAAATAACAGAGGGTCTTATCTCAACTTTAAATGCGGACGAGAGATGATAACGGCGCAATATCCGGCGCTTGCCTACCGGCCCCCTTCCCGCGATTTCGCCTGCCGCGGCGCCCACCGCCGGAGGATAATAAAAGGTTCATCGCGGTTTTCCGGGGAAGGCCGCCTTGATCTTCAGAAAGAAATAAGCTGAGTCGCGGAAGCCGTAGGCCATGCGCTTGATGACCTTGATGCGGTTATTGACGCCTTCGAGGATGCTCGAATTCATCGGGTAGATGGCCGAGGCCAAGATACCCCCGCAGGTATTTGCGCAGTCGGCGGGCAAACAGGATGACGGCCGGCAGTCCGGTTTCGATGGCCATCCGATACCAAATTCGCCATTGCCGGAATCCGTCCCGGACGCTGGGAGCGAACCAGATTTCCTTGAGCGCCGTCTTGAGGAGATAGACCAGGGCCAGAGGGGCATTGGCCGAGAGCAACTCGTCGAGCTTGACTGATTGCTCGGCGCTCAGGTTGTCGCGGTTTCGCAGCAACAGCCAGCGACTGCGCTTGATGACCTGACGGGCCGCCGGCTCTTTCTTCAAGGCATTCGCCTGATCGACCCGCACCCGATCCACGACCTCACGTCCGAAGCGGGCCACAACATGGAAGAGGTCATAGACGACCTCCGCCTGCGGGCAATGCTTTCGAACTTCCAAGTCGAAGGCGGTGTTCATATCCATGGCAACGGCTTCGATACGCCGGCAGCCTTCCTCGCCCAACAGCGCGAAGAAAGGGCGAATCGCTTCCCGGCTGTTGCCTTCGCCAACCCAGAGGACGCGCATCGTCTGGGCGTCCATCACGACGGTCGCGTAACGATGCCCTTTGTGCAGGGCGAACTCGTCCATGACCAACCGGCGCACGCCCCGCCCCTCGAAAGCGCCGAACCGACGTTGCAGGCGTGCCTTGTCGATCTCCTTGATGGTGTGCCAGTGCAGTCCGGTCAGTTTGGCCACATGGGCGATCGGGAGCAGCTCGGTCAGGGCCTCGACCCAGGAACGCAATCGTTCGGTCAGTCGGGCATGCCGGTTCAGCCAGCCAATCCGTTCGGTCGCCCGCGATCCGCAGTGATGGCAGTCCATCCGCCGTACCGGAACGCGCAGCCAGACCCGGCGATCGAACCAGTCGCGTTCGCGCACTCGGCGCCAGCTTCGTTCATGAACCAGGGTACACGGTGCGCCACAGGCGCCGCAAGTCGCCTCTCGGGTCGGGCCCGCGTCCAAACTCGATCAACAGCGAACCATCGGCCTGCTCGTGACAGGCCTGAACGACATGACCTTCCCAGAAGGCCAGGCTCGACATAGCATCTTGCATGACGGGGTACGTTTAGATCGGTGTGTTTGGGGACCGCCAATCTACCAACCTCTGCCCCGTCACCTTCCCGCCACGCTTATTTCTTTCTGAAGATCAAGGCGGCCTTCCCCGGAAAACCGCGATGAACCTAATAAAAATGGGAGAACACATGGCCTATCGTGAAAAAACATTCTTGGGCCGGAGCAGCGCCGGTCCGCACAAAGTCGCCTATCTCGAATGGGGCGAGCCAGATAATCCACGCGTGGTGCTTTGCGTCCATGGTTTGACGCGCAACGGGCGCGATTTCGACTATCTCGCCAGGGCGCTAGAAGCGGATTTCCGGGTCATTTGCCCCGACATGGTCGGGCGCGGCAATAGCGACCGCCTGACCAATC
>JAPUEC010000213.1 GCA_027492775.1 Rhodocyclaceae bacterium | reverse complement strand
TCCGATCGAAAACGGGGCCACCTTGCCTTAGCTCAAGTGCAGCGGAACGCGGCGCTGGCCGAAGACGCCGTTATTGTCGCCCAGCTGTTTGCCAAATCTCCCGGCGAGCGCATGCCCGCAGGACGGGCAGCTTCCATCGGCGGTGAGGCGGTAGTTGCGGATATCGTACCAATCGCGCACGATCAGTGCGCTTTTGCAATTCGGGCAGAAGGTGGTGCCGCCCTTCGGATCATGAACATTGCCCGTATAGACGAAGTGCAAACCGGCATCAATGGCGATGCTCCGGGCCAGCGTCAAGGTCGGTGGCGGCGTGGGCGGTGTTTCGTCCATCTTCCAGGCAGGGTGGAAAGCCGAAAAATGAAGCGGCACATCCGGCCCGAGTTCCTTGAATATCCACTCCGAAAGTTGCTTTATTTCATCCGGCCCATCGTTTTGGCCGGGGATCAACAAGGTGGTGATCTCCAGCCAGCAATCCGTCTCATGGCGAATGTAGGCGAGGGTGTCGAGTACCGGGCGCAAGTGGGCGCTGCAAAGGCTATGGTAGAAGTTTTCGGTAAAGGCCTTGAGGTCGACGTTGGCGGCATCCATGGCGGTGTAGAACTCCCGACGCGGCTCGCTATGGATGTAGCCGGCGGTGACGGCGATACTGCGAACGCCGCGTTCGCGGCAGGCATGTGCCGTATCGAGCGCATATTCGGCAAAGATCACCGGATCGTTGTAGGTGTAGGCGACTGAGCCGGCGCCATTTGCGACGGCTGCGCTGGCAATGTCCTCCGGGCTGGCCTGGTCGAGGAGTCGATCCATGTCGCGCGACCTCGAAATGTCCCAGTTCTGGCAGAACTTGCAGGCGAGATTGCAACCGGCAGTGCCGAAGGACAAGACGCTGGTTCCCGGGAAAAAGTGATTGAGCGGTTTCTTTTCCACCGGGTCGATGCAAAATCCTGATGAGCGGCCGTAGGTCGTAAGCACCATTTTTCCGCCTTCCGCCTTGCGGACGAAGCAGGCGCCGCGCTGATCGTCGTGCAGTTTGCAATCGCGCGGGCAGAGGTCGCACTGGATACGCCCGTCGTCGAGCGCATGCCACCAGCGGGCGGGGTAGGACGATGGTGCCGCTTTCACTCCTCTTCCTTCCACTTCGTGACCTGATAATGTTCGAGTTCAAGGTCGGGAGCCCAAAAATCGGGCGGAAGCCCGGCTTTCTGCTTGAGATGGCCGAGAAACCGGACCGGTTCCGGAAGTTCGTCCCAGACCTGGGGGAGGAAGGTGGCACGGCGGCCGCGCACGTTCAGCACGACGCCATCGATCCCGGGGCGCAGCAGCGCCAGCGCGTCCGCCTCGCTCGTGAACGACAGCGGTAGAGGCGATGTCAGCTGCGAGACTTCGATCTTGAGGGTTGGCAGCTCGTCGGCCGTCACCGGCAGAAAACGCGGGTCGTTGAAGGCGGCGCGACGGGCGTTTTCCCGAACATCGTCGAGCAGCGGCCGGTAGGCGACGAGGGTGCCGATGCATCCACGTAAAGCGCCGCGACGCATCAGGGTGACGAAGGTCGCGCCCGGCGCTGTCAATTCGGGAAGGTCGGGGAAGGGACGGGGAGCGATCGCGAAGGCTTCGCCGATCGCATCCCGCGCTAGGAGAAGCAAGGTGGCGCCAAGGCCGCTGCGTTCAGGCATGGGCGCCCTCACCGGAATAGAAAGCGAAGGCGGCATAACCGACGACCCGGCGGCGGTCGCCGGCGGTGTCTCCGGAATTGCACAGGTTGATCAGTTCAGCCTGCAGGCCGTGCTTTTGCGCCGGCGGCAGAAAGCCGTTGATCGGGAAAGCGCCGCAAGCCTGGTAAGGCGAAAGATGCCCGCCGAAGTGCAGCACCGCTTCACAGGTCTTGCGATCGATCTGACTGGCCTCGTCGTAGGGCAGAAAGTGGGAAAGATCGGAGCTGACGACAATCAGGGTTTCGTCACCGCCCCAAAGGCGCTCCAGAACTTCCTCCACCGCCTCCGGGCTGGCGTCGCCGACCAATAGCGGAACCAGCGCATATTTTTCGAGCGCTGTCTGCAGGAAGGGAAGCTGAACTTCCAGGGAGTGTTCGAGCGCATGCGCCTCATCGCTCAGGGCGACCTGCGGTAGATCGTCCAGTTGCCGCAACGCCACCATGTCGAGCGGTACCGTGCCCAGTGGCGTTGAAAACCCCTCCACCGAAGGAATCGCGAGCCCGGCGATGGCCACGCGATGACAGGGGCCAATCAGGACGACGCGACGGATTTGATTGGGTTGCCGCAAGCGAACGTAGGCCGCCGCGGCCGTCGGGCCGGAAAACATATAGCCGGCATGCGGCACGATCAGCGCCTTAGGGCAAGGGCCGGTCGGGGTCGGTGCGGCTTGCAATAGCGCATAGATTTCGTCGGCCAGGAGTTCGTCGTCGGAGGGGTAGAACATTCCGGCGACCGCAGGTGGACGAATGGATGGGAGCATCTTCAAACCTCGCTTTCCAGACTTGCTTCCAGGGCAGCGAAGCAACTTTCAATCCCATCATAGATCACCGGTGCTTCGGGCAGAAGCATGATGACGCGAGGAATTCGGTAAAATGCCTTGATGCTGAAATACCTTGCCCTGGTCCCCGCTGCCGGTAGCGGATCGCGCTTCGGCGCAGAAACGCCCAAGCAGTATCTGCCCGTCAACGGTCGTCCGCTGCTGTTCCATTCGCTTGCCGTACTTTGCGCCTGTCCGTCGATCGAACGCGTGTGGGTCGTGCTCTCGCCAAACGACGGCTTCTGGCAACAACATGACTGGAGCGAATTGGGCGGCAAGCTGCAGGTGACCTTCACCGGTGGCGCCACCCGCGCCGAAAGCGTGATCAGCGGGCTCGAGGCGGCAGCCGGCTTGGCCGATGCCGGCGATTGGGTCCTGGTGCACGATGCGGCGCGCCCCTGTCTATCACCCACGGCCCTGCAACGTCTCATCGATGCGTTGGCCGACGATCCGGTTGGCGGCATTCTTGCAGTTCCGGTTGCCGATACCTTGAAGCGCGCCGACGCCAGCGAACGTATCCTCGCGACCGAACGGCGCGATCAGCTGTGGCAGGCGCAAACGCCGCAGATGTTCCGCTACGGCACCCTCCGCGACGCCCTGGAACGCTGTGCCAGCGTGACCGACGAGGCCAGCGCGATTGAAGCCATGGGTCTCAAGCCCCGATTGATTCGCGGCGAATCGACCAACCTGAAGGTGACCTTTCCGTCGGACCTGGCGATGGCCGGCTGGATATTGGGAGGAAACGCATCATGATGCGAGTGGGGCAGGGCTACGATGTTCACCAACTGGTGGAAGGGCGCGACCTGATTCTCGGCGGCGTCACCATCCCGCATGAGCGCGGCCTGCTCGGCCATTCCGACGCCGATGCGCTGCTGCACGCAATCACCGACGCGCTTCTCGGCGCGGCCGGGTTGGGCGATATCGGCCGTCATTTCCCGGATAGTGACGCCCGTTACAAAAACGCCAACAGCCGCCTCTTGCTGCGCGATGCGATGGGTCTGCTCAACCGGGAAGGCTGGCGGGTCGTCAATGTCGACACCACCATCATCGCTCAGCGCCCGAAGCTCGCGGCTTTCGCTCCGGCGATGGTTGCCAATATCGCCGAGGACCTTGGCGTGCCGCCCAACTGCGTCAACGTCAAGGCCAAAACGAACGAGAAACTCGGCTACCTCGGACGCGGCGAAGCCATCGAGGCACAGGCCGTGGCTCTGATCATCCGGGCATGAGCGCTGGAACATCCGGAACGGTCAGGCTCTTTTTCGCCCTGTGGCCGGATGCTTCCGCTACGGAAAAAATGCACCGGCTGGCGCGGGATCATATCGACCAGTACGGGGGCCGGGCGATGCGCCCGGAAACCTTGCATCTCACCTTGGCGTTTCTCGGTGATCTCCCGGTGGAGTGCCTGCAAGCCGCCCTGACGGCGGGAGACGACCTCCAGGCGGCGTCTTTCCGCCTCGCTCTGGACCGGTTGGCATACTGGGCTCATAACCGATTGCTCTGGGCCGGCTGCAGCACGCCCAATCCCGAATTGCCGCTTTTGGCGGCGGCATTGCATGAGCGCCTGCGGCAAAGCGGATTTGCGCTCGAAAAGAGGGCTTTCCTTCCCCACATGACGCTCGCACGCAACTTGCAACGTTCGCCGCCCAAAGAAGCTGCAATAGCCCCGGTCGAATGGGAGTGCCGTGACTTCGTCCTCGTCCGCAGCCTGAATTCTGGCGCCGGCGCCGACTATGAAAAAGTTCGCAGTTGGCGACTAGCAGTCTGAGGAAGAGGCGCCGGGCATGTCATACTTTGCCAATAACAAATGGCAAGAGTGGAGATACCTTGAAAAAAGTCGAATTGCGATCGGTCGACACGCTGGAAACCGGCATGCTGGTGGTCGACCAAGTCAGGAACGCGGAGGGCAGGGAACTCCTCGGGGCCGGGACGGAACTCAACGAATTCGCCATCGCCCGCCTGGGGCAGGAGGGCATAGAGGCCGTCGTCGTCGAATATGAAGTGGTTGAAGACCCGCGCGAGACCGAGGCCTACCGGGCCGGCGTGGAGCAACGGTTGCGCCACCTCTTTCGCCATGCCGGCGATGGGGAGGAAACGCTGGCGCTTTTCGCGGCGATCCGCGATTACCGCATGGAGTATCGGCAATGACCCAACTCCAGAGGGAAAACATCGTCGTCCGCCTGCAGCATCTCGCTTCGCTGCCCGACATTGTCATGGAACTCCTTTCATCGTTTGCCAGCGATGATTTTGAAGTCAACGACATTGCCCGCAAGATTTCCTGCGACCAGGCGCTGTCGGCGCGCGTGCTGCGGGTTGCCAATTCGTCCTTCTTCGGCCTGCCGGGCAAGGTTTCCACCATTCAGGAGGCCGTTGTCGTGTTGGGCTTTCGCGCCGTGCGCAGCATGGTGTTGGCCGTCAGCATGAGCAATGCTTTCAGGACCGAGCATTGTCGCGGTTTCAACGCCCATGACCATCAGCGCCATTGCCTCGGCGCGAGCGTCGCCGCCTGGCATCTCGCCGGCATGATCGGATGCAGTCGTGACCTCGCGTTCACCGCGGGGTTGCTCCACGACGTCGGGCAGCTGGCATTGGCCTCGAATTTCCCTTTGGAATACGGAAGCGTTCTGGCTTATCAGCGGCAGCACGACTGCTTCATCACGACGGCGGAGCGCGAAGTCCTCGGGCTCGACCACGCCGAGGTCGGGGGCTTGCTGGCGGAAATCTGGCATTTTCCTAAATCGCTGCGGGTGGCCGTCGCCGAGCATCACCAACCGGCGCTGGACGGGGGAGATGCGTTGGCCGGTTTAATGCATCTCGCCGACGTCACCGCGCATGGCTTGGGATTGGCGCAATCTCCGGACGAGCAGGTCATGCCGCTCGACCCGGGTGTCTGGCAGCGCCTTGGCGGCGATTGGGCGGCTTTCCGCAAGTTGCTGCCGACCATCGAACGCAATTTCGCCGAGACCTGCCAGATATTGCTTTGAGGCGTTGAAAAGCCGGCGTGTCGGGTTCAATCGCCCGCGCGGCTTTTTTCCCGTGGGTTTGGATTGAAGCGCCGTAACCGCGTTGTTGCTCGTCGTTTGTTGTGATCGCCGAAGCGCGATTGTCGCGCTTGATCGCTATCCTCATTCCGAGCCCGGCGCACAAACGATTCAAATCCGCAGATGGTTAAACCGGTCGGATCGGCAATTCCAGTCGTGCGATCAAGCCGCCGCCCGGACGCGGCAACAGCTCGAATCTTCCGCCATGAAGCCGGGCGATGCGCTCGACGATGGCCAGCCCCAGACCGGTTCCGGTGGCGTCGCCCCGCGCCTCGTCCAGCCGGGTGAAGGGGCGCTTGACGCGTTCAGTGTCTTCCGCCGGAATTCCTGGGCCGCGATCGCACACGTCGATGACCAACTTCCCGTTTTCCGTCCGGGCATCGATACCGACCTCCGGGCTGCCGTATTTGAAAGCGTTGTCGACGAGGTTGGTGACGGCACGGCGTAGCGCTCTCGGGCGAAGCAAACAGACGGGCAGGGGCGCGATGTTGGCGCTGAGATTGCGG